>JAOXSD010000038.1 GCA_025800205.1 Silicimonas sp.
GCACCATCGCCGGATCAAAACACGTTCGACTTTCAGAGGCCAAGGCCGGGATCTGGCCAATGGGTTTCATAACCGGCACCCACACGCGTCGTGCGGTATTGCCCGTGGCGGCGAAGATCGAAGATGAAAGGACTTTCGAAAGGGGCCGCAACACCGTTTGCCTCGTTTTAAGGGGGACCTGACGCCCGCAGCCGGACGTCAGGTCGGATTGTTTGATCAGCCGATCGCTTTCAGGACGGCTTCGCCCAGACCAGCGGGGCTGTCGGCAACGACGATCCCGGCGGATTTCATGGCTTCGATCTTGTCCTCGGCACCGCCCTTGCCGCCGGCAACAATCGCGCCCGCGTGGCCCATGCGGCGGCCCGGAGGCGCCGTGCGGCCAGCGATGAAGCCTGCAACCGGCTTCCAGCGGCCTTTTTTCTTCTGCTCGGCCAGGAATTCGGCGGCTTCTTCTTCAGCGGAGCCACCGATTTCACCGATCATGATGATCGACTGGGTTTCGTCATCGTCCAGGAACATGTCCAGCACGTCGATGTGCTCGGTCCCCTTGATCGGGTCGCCGCCGATGCCCACAGCAGAGGACTGGCCCAGACCGATATCCGAGGTCTGTTTCACCGCCTCATAGGTCAGGGTGCCGGAACGGGACACAACACCGACCGAGCCGCGCTTGTGAATGTGGCCGGGCATGATGCCGATTTTGCATGCATCAGGTGTGATGACACCGGGGCAGTTCGGGCCGATCAGGCGGCTGGCGGACCCTTCCAGGGCGCGCTGCACCTTCATCATGTCCAGAACCGGGATGCCTTCGGTGATGCAGACGATCAGCTCCATCTCCGCATCAATCGCTTCGAGGATCGAGTCCGCCGCGAAGGGGGGCGGCACATAGATGACCGAGGCGTTCGCTTCGGTCACGTGCTTTGCTTCGTGGACCGAGTTGAACACGGGCAGGTCCAGATGGGTGGTGCCGCCCTTGCCGGGGGTCACGCCGCCGACCATTTTGGTGCCGTAGGCGATGGCCTGTTCAGAGTGGAATGTCCCCTGCGAGCCGGTCAGGCCCTGA
>JAOXSD010000093.1 GCA_025800205.1 Silicimonas sp.
CAGCCCCTCGGGCAGGATGCGCGGCAGGTTTTCGGTCAGGCCGCCACCGGTGATATGGGCCAGCCCGTGCACACCGCCCGAGCGAATCGCGGCCAGAGCCTGACGGACATAAAGCCGCGTCGGCGCCAGCAGTTCCGCGCCAACCGACCCGGTGCCGAACGGTGCTGCGTCATCCCAGCTCAGCCCGGCATGATCGACCAGACGGCGAACCAGAGAATACCCGTTGGAATGCACCCCGTCCGAGGCCAGCCCCAGCAGCACGTCACCCTCGGCCACATCGGCGGGCAGGGTCGCGCCACGCTCCATCGCGCCGACGGCAAAACCGGCCAGATCGAAATCGCCCGCAGGGTACATGCCCGGCATTTCCGCCGTCTCGCCCCCGATCAGCGCGCAGCCCGAGCGGACGCAGCCTTCGGCAATGCCTTCGATCACCCGCGCTGCCACCTCGGTTTCGAGCTTGCCAGTCGCGAAATAGTCGAGAAAGAACAGGGGCTCCGCCCCCTGACACACCAGGTCGTTCACGCACATCGCCACCAGGTCGATCCC
>JAOXSD010000103.1 GCA_025800205.1 Silicimonas sp.
CAGCCCCACAAACCAGCGGAACATCAGGTTGTAATCCATCTGTTCCATCAACTGACGTTCGGAGCGGATCGAGAACAAAATCTGCAGCAGGCTCGCCCCCCTCTCGGCAGATTTGGCCTTGCCAAATCGCCTGCCGGGCAGCGGATCAGGCGTTCAGGGGCGATCGAGGGTCGGCCTTCGTCGGAGTAAAGCGCCGGTGCCTTTCGACTGGGACGACCCAGCCACATGGGAAAACGCCCTGCGCGGTATCGGAGCCGTCTATGTCAACTATCACCCCGACTATGCCTTCCCGGGCGCCATCGAGAACCTGACGCGCTTCACCCATGTCGCGGCGTCCTGCGGGGTCGAACGGCTGGTCATCCTCACCGGTCGCGGCGAACATCATGCGCAGCTTGGCGAAGAGGTGATCGCCCGATCCGGCCTCGACCATACCATCGTGCGCTCGGCCTGGTTTGCGCAGAACTTTTCCGAAGGCTCGCTCTGGGAACCCGCGATGGACGGTGTCGTGCCGATGCCCGGCGGTGATCTGGAAGAGCCCATTATCGACATCGACGACCTTGCGGATGTCATTGTCGAGGCCCTGACGGGCGCGGGTCATTCCGGCCAGACCTATGACTGCACCGGTCCCCGTTTGCTGGGCTTTGCCGAGGTCGCCGATATCCTCTCCGGTGCCATGGGGCGGCGCGTGGATTATCTGCCGATCTCTTTCGAGGATTTCCATGCCGAGCTTGAAGCGACGAGCGGCGCCGTCTTCGCGGATATCGTGACAGCCATCGCGCGGGAAACCTTCGACGGTCGGAACGCCAGGATCGGCCACGGGGTGATGCGCGCCATCGGTCGCGGGCCCCGCGACTTCACCGAATTCGCACAAGCCGCTGCCGCAGCGGGCAAATGGGCCAAAGCGGCCTGACAATCTCAACCCAAAAGGAACAAGACCATGCAACTGACACGTTTTCAGAAAATCACGCTCGGGATCAGCGGCGTCACGGCGCTGGCCATCGGCGCTCTCATCACCCTGACGCCACACGCCTTCTATGCCAGCTATGGCATCACGCTTGGCCAGGACCCCAACCTGCTGAACGAGCTTCGCGCATCCGATCTCCAACACATTGTCCTCTGCCTCCAAGTAAGACTTCGTGCGTTCGAGCGCATGATGATACGCCGTCATTATTCCTAATGAGGTCAGCAGCTTATTTGCGCGCAGTCTTACTCCAAAACGCCGCGTCATCGGCTCCACACATGATGCTACCCCCTGCGTCGGACCTTGGTCCATCTTGTAATGCAACGAGCATGGATCAAGCACTTATCGCTTCAACCATCCCTTGATCAGGTCTGACGTGGCCGGAGCATAAACGGCGTCCATGTGCCGAACATTTGGGAGGATGTGATACGTTCCCCGGGCTGTGAAGGTCTCCATCATTGGCTGGTAGAGTTCTGCAATGAACGCCTCATCCTCGGCGCCGGCGATCAAAAGCACGTCTGGCAAGCTCGCGACATCTGCACCGAGATCAGGGCGCGGGTGATAGGACGTATTGAGGCGATACGAGTACGCTGGCGTCATTGCTCCAGACGCCTCCTCGGTCTGGATCGCTTCCGGCACATTGAATTGTACCACCGTAAGGCCGTTGAACGCTGTCACGCCAAACCGATTGAGAATTTCGAGGCCGATATAGCGCCGTAACAGCGGATGCGCCCAACCGCCGGATTTGGGTCGCGTGGTCGGAGCGTCGTGTCCCAGATATGGCGCCAAAAGGACGGCCCGATCCATCATTGCGCCATGGGTTCCACCAGCAAAGCGCACGACAAGACCTCCTCCCGACGAATGGCCAAGCAGCACGACCTCTTGATCGGTTCCGGCGTTGGCATCGATCAGAGCTGCAAGATCGTCTTCGAGCTGACCGATATAGGCGACATCTCCCCGATGTTCAGGCGACGGGCCATGACCGCGGAGATCAGGAACGAGCACGTCAGCAACCCCGTCTGCGGCGAGTGTGGTTGCGAGCTGCTCGAACTGCCCACCGTGCATGCCGGAGCCATGGATCATATGCGTTGCCCGGTTCAAACGCGGTCTCCGGCGTATCCCACACCGGGTCAAGCCGCAGCGCATTGCGGGCGGCATTGAATGTCACGGGCACCCGGAACAGCTCTGGATACTGATCAACATGCGGCGGTGGCGGATAGGTGACCTCCATCCCGATTTCAAAAGTTGCGTCGGGGAATGACATGCGAAATTCGCTAATGAACCGCGCGAAGGATGTCTCGGTCCCCAGGTACTGATCGTCCGGTAAAATCAGATGATCCACGATCCACAGGCCGTCATCCGTTTTGAGCAACTCAAATCGGTCGGTGCCCGACGGTAGGTCGATGTCGAACATCAACTGCACGTACCGGTTCAATTGCTCAATTGAATGCCGAAGCGATGCCGACGTGTGAACGATCTGGCCCACCACGGAAATCATCTCCAACTGTGAGCTCAGGGCGTGCCGCAAGAGCATAGCGGAATCGCCCGTTTGCTCCATCGCGGTCCCGATAAGCGCGTGATAAGCCTGAAGAGGAATACGATTGTCCTGATCCGATAGGTCCGTTTCCGTCAGCCCGCTTGCCGTTAGCAACACGTCTCTTTTTGCGCCATGTTCGCAGGCGTAGTCTGCAAAGCTGGACACAAATCCGGCAGCCATTGTTTCGTCTGCCATGCCTTCCCTCAATTCGCTGGCCCAACGTCAGCGTACTGCCGGCACGGACTGGCGATCAACAGATGCGCACGCGATTGGCCTCACTCTCTGGTTTTAGACGACCAAGCCAGCCAGTTCCGCGACGAAGCCGACCGGGACGTCGGCTCTCCGCGATTTTCTGCCATCCTTGCAAAGCGCAGCACTTTGCACTTTGCGTACAGCGTAGACCGCAGGCACATGGTCATCCGCGCCTCAACACGGCCCATGATCAAAGCCGAAACTCCAGACCCCAAAACAAAATACCCCGCCAAAAGCGGGGTATTCCAAGACGTTGCTCTGCGGCTCGACTTAGCGGCGCAGGCCCAGGCGTTTGATCAGGTCCTGATAGCGGGCCACATCTTTTGCCTTCACGTAATCCAGCAGCTTCCGGCGCTGGGCGACCAGCTTCAGCAGGCCGCGACGCGAATGGTTGTCTTTCTTGTGGGTCTTGAAGTGCTCGGTCAGGGTCGCGATGCGCGAGGACAGGATCGCCACCTGGACTTCGGGCGAACCGGTGTCGCCGTCCTTGGTGCCGTATTCCTTGATGACGCGGGCTTTTTCTTCTGCAGTGATCGACATCGGGGTCTCCTAAAGGTTCGAGAAATGGCGCAAGCCGGGATGTCGTCCAGCAGGGCCCTTGGAGGTGAAAGCGCCGTTTAGGCGAGAATCACCGGCAAGAAAAGACTTTTCTATAGGCGCTGCAGATCTGTTAACCTTTCATTCACCTTCCCCTTGAAACGGCGCGCCGGTCGGGGAACAAGCAGCAGAGGTGGCGAGGGCAGGTTTATGGAACTGACGGTACTTCTTCTCTTTGGTGCGGGCATTCTGGCCGCGATTGGCGGTCTGGGTGGCGGTGAAGGCGATGGCGGCAGCAGTAGTGGTGGCGGTGGCACGCAGAACCAGGGGCCGCCTGCAACCGCAGAAGGCACCAATGCCGACGACCGGCTCGACGGAACATTCATAGATGACGTGATCTATGGCCGTGCTGGCAATGATACGATCGAGGGCGGTCTGGCCGGGAACGATTATCTCGATGGCAATGCGGGCGATGACGAGATCTCGGGCGGACCCGGGGACGATACGGTTCTGGGCGGCGACGGGAAGGATGTCCTGCGCGGCGAGGGCGGCGACGATTCCCTGCGCGGCGGCGATGGGGCCGACCGGCTTTTTGGCGGGGCCGACAATGACCTGCTCGAAGGGGCGTTGGGCGCCGACCGGCTGTTTGGCGGCGAGGGCGAAGACACGTTGCGCGGTGGCCCCTGGGCCGATTTGCTCGATGGCGGAGCGGACGCGGATTCCCTGGAGGGCGGGCCCGGGAACGACACGCTGATCGGGATTTCGGGCGATTACACCGAGGTTCCCGAAACCGACGCCAGCGGGGCCGACCGGCTCGAAGGCTGGCGCGGTGCGGATCATCTGGTCCTGGGCTCGGGCGATACGGCCTATGGCGAATTCGGCAGCGCGCGGGCCGATGGCCAGGGCGACACATTCGTCATCGGCACCTGGATCGACGGCGATCCGGCCGTGATCCACGATTTCGACCCGGAGGTGGACCGGATCCAGATCTACTACGACAGCACCAAGCTCACGGACAGCGGATTGCTTCTCACCCCGGTCAATATGGCAGGTGACGTGACCTATTCGATCATCCTCGGCCAGGTGACCCTCGTGGAAATCCCGGTGGGCAGTTCCGGCCTGCAGATCACCCCGGCACAGATCACCCTTGTGGACGTGGCGTCATCCGCCTGAGGGTAACCCTCGCTTAAGCTAAGACCTGTAAACCTAGTCCTGCCGCGGGGTGCGGCCGCTCCAGAAGGGAGTCTTAGGGACCTTGGAAGGGGCGGCGGACCCGGTTTTGACCGGAGGACGCGGCGGCTGCGACATGCAGCCGCCGCCCGCCGTAACCTCGACTGTCGATCTCAGACACCACCCTGCCCCCCATTCAGGCGCTGCGGGATCGGCGCAATCCCCCGCTGCGGATCTCACTCGAAACACGTCGCCCGCCCGTCCCGGGCAATGGTGGCGGCGCCATCGGCGATAGCGCGGGCGCGGCGCTTGGTGGCGCTGGAGGGGTTGACCGCCTGACGTTCCTTCGGGTTCGGCAGGACCGCGGCCAGAAGGGCGGCCTGGCCGGCCGTCAGCTTGGCCGCCGAGGTGCCGAAATGATGGCGGGCGGCGGCCTCGATGCCGAACACACCGGTGTCGAATTCCACCACGTTCAGATAGAGTTCGAGAATGCGTCGCTTGGGCAGCATTGCCTCCATCAGCGGCGTCATGACACCTTCCATCGCCTTGCGGGGCCAGGACCGGCCCTGCCAGAGCCAGAGGTTCTTCACCGTCTGCTGGCTCAGGGTCGAGGCGCCGCGCTTGCCGCCCTGGGCGATGGCGGCGCGCAATTGCCCCATGTCGATCCCCCAGTGCAGGCAGAAATTCGCATCCTCCGCCGCGACCACGGACCGGGCCGCCACCGGCGCGATCCGCTCCATCGGCACCCAGGTGCGTTCGATACCGCCCAGCCGGGCGCCTTCGGCAAGAATATAGGGGGTCGAGGGCGGGGGCAGCAGGCGGTAGAGCCCGATCATCAGCGCCATGGCGAGCAGGAGGCAGAACAGCGCGCGCAGGAGAAAGCGCCCGGGCCGGATCCGTGGTTTCGCCGCTGCTGCCTCTTTCGCCTTCTTCGTGGTCTTGCGCGCCATGGGCTCAGGTTGCATGGAGCGCGCCGGAGGGCAAGCGCTACTCCGCAGGCGCGCCGGCCTTGCGCGAAATCACGCGTTCGCGCCGCTTGGCAAAGCGTTTCTTGAGCCGGGCCACACGGGCCTTCTGATAGGCCGCGATCACCGGGTTCGCCAGCACATAGGCGGCGATGCCGGCCGCAAGACCGGGCAGCAGCCCGCCCACCAGATAGGGCAGGAAGACCCGGTGCCAGAACACGTCAAACCCGTGCCAATCGGCCTTGGCACTGGAGAAAATCGCCAGGAAATTCTGCCACAGGCTGACCGCCGCATCGCCAAAGGCCTCAAGAACCAGCGGCAGCGGCACACCGCGATAGCCCAGCATCAGCGAGCCCAGCTCCATGGAAACAGCGGCAATCAGCGGGAAGGTCAGCGGATTGCCCGCGAAAGTGGCCAAAAGGGAGGCGAGGATATTGCCGCGCAGCACATAGGCGATCATCGCGGCGATCAGGAAATGCAGGCCAAAGAACGGGGTGAAAGAGGTGAAGACGCCGGCCGCAATGCCCCGGCTGATCTTGTGGGACGGGTCCGGCAGTCGCTGCAACCGGTGGCCGACATACCGCACCGCCCGCCGCCATCCGCCACGCGGATAGAAGATCTCGCTGACAATCTGCACGTAGGTGCGGGGATTGCGCCGCTTGAAGACCACTTTTTACTTCCCCTCAGGGCTTACGCTCAAGATCACGGTGCCGCGCCAGGGAAGACACATCGCTGTCCGCCTCCAAAGCCAGCATGACCGCATGCAGGTGACCAATATCCCGAAGTTCTGCGTCAACAATAAGACGGTAGAAGTCCGGTTTTCTGTCAATGAAGACGAGATCGGAGATATTGGCGCCCTGTTCGCCTATCAAGGTGCATATCCGACCAAGCACCCCGCTGTCATTGGCAATCGTGATGTCCAGGCTCACATTATGGACAGCCGGATGCTGGCCTTCCTGCCAGTGCAGATCGACCCAGCGGTCGGATTCATCTTCCACATCCGCCAGCGCCGCGCAATCGATGGCATGGATCATCACCCCCTTGCCCCGATAGCTGATGCCGACGATCCGTTCGCCCGGCACTGGCTGGCAGCAGGAGGCCCGCCGGAAGGTCTGGCCGGGGTTGAGCCCGACAACGGCGCGGGCCGGCTCGATCTCGTCGCCGGTCTTACGCACCAGATCGGGATAGAGCGTCTTGATCACCTCGCCCGCCGTCACCTCTGCGGCCCCGATCCGGGCCAGAAGCTCTGCACTGCTGTCGAGGCTGAGCTGCTTGGCGGCGGTTTTCAGCGCCTTGTCGGTGGGCCGTTTGCCCACGTGATCAAAGGCCACCCGCACCAGTTCGCGCCCCAGCTTAATGAAGCGTTCGCGGTTTTCTTCGCGCAAGCTGCGGCGGATCGCGGCCTTGGCGCGGCCGGTGGCGACAATGTCGATCCAGGTGGCCTGGGGGCGCTGGCCCTCGGCGGTCATGATCTCGACCGACTGGCCGTTCCTGAGCCGGGTCCAGAGCGGCACGCGGATGCCGTCCACCTTGGCGCCGACGCAGCTGTCACCGATGCGGGTGTGGATCGAATAGGCGAAATCGAGGGGCGTGGCACCGCGCGGGAGTTTTTCCACATCGCCCTTGGGGGTGAAGCAGAACACCTGGTCGGCATACATCTCCATCTTGACGTGTTCGAGGAACTCGTCGTGGTCATCGGCGCCGCCGAACCGTTCCGAAAGGTTGGCAATCCATTTCGCCGGATCGACCGCAAACGGGTTCTCCCCCGGCACGCCATCGCGATAGGACCAGTGGGCCGCAACACCCGATTCGGCCACCTCATGCATCTGGCGGGTGCGGATCTGGATCTCCACCCGCTTGCCATCGCGCCCCGACACGGTGGTGTGGAGCGAGCGATACCCATTGGATTTCGGCTGGCTGATGTAATCCTTGAACCGGTCCGGCACCGCCCGCCAGCGCCGGTGCACCACGCCCAGCGCGGCATAGCAATCCGCGTCGCTTTCGACGATGATGCGGAACCCGTAGATGTCGGAAAGCCGGGAGAAGCCGATCTTCTTCTCTTCCATCTTGCGCCAGATCGAATGGGGCTTCTTCGCCCGGCCATAGACCTGCGCCGCGACCCCCGAATTCAGCAGCTCGGTTTCCATGTCATTGGTGATCTGCCGGATCACATCGCCGGTTTCGCGCTGCAGGGTGATGAAGCGGCGGATGATCGAATTGCGCGCCTCGTTGTTGAGCACCCGGAAGGCCAGGTCTTCCAGCTCCTCGCGCATCCATTGCATCCCGATGCGCCCCGCCAGCGGCGCATAGATGTCCATGGTCTCGCGCGCCTTCTGCTGCTGCTTCTCGGGCCGCATGGCACGGATCGTGCGCATGTTGTGGAGCCGGTCGGCGAGTTTCACCAGCACCACCCGGAGATCCTTCGACATCGCCATGAAAAGCTTGCGAAAATTCTCCGCCTGCTTGGTCGCGGTCGAATTGAGCTGCAGATTGGTCAGCTTGGTCACCCCGTCCACGAGTTCGGCGATCTCAGTGCCAAACTGCTCCTCGACCTCGGCAAAGGTCGAACGGGTGTCTTCCACCGTGTCGTGCAAAAGTGCGGTGACGATGGTGGCATCGTCCAGCTTCTGCTCGGTCAGAATGGCAGCCACGGCCACCGGGTGGGTGAAATAGGGTTCGCCCGAATGGCGCATCTGGCCGTCGTGCATCCGCGCGCCGTAATCATAGGCGCGCGCGATCAGATCGGCATTCGTCTTCGGGTTGTAGTTCTGGACCAGTGCGATCAGGTCGTCGGCGGTGATCATCCGGTCCCCCCTGGGGAGATCTTGGCTCAGGGCTGGCCCTGGGCTTCCATCAGGGCGCGCAGGAGCTTCTCTTCGCTCATGTCGTCTTCGGCAGGCTTGTCGCTTTCGGCCCCCATCAGAAGCGCCATCGCGTCTTCTTCCGGCTCGTCGACCTCGATCTGGGTCTGATGCGATTCGATGGCGCGTTCGCGCAGCTCTTCGGCCGATTGGGTCTCCTCGGCGATCTCGCGCAGCGAAACGACGGGGTTCTTGTCATTGTCCCGATCCACGGTCAAAGGCGCCCCGGTGGAGATTTCGCGCGCACGATGGGCGGCAAGCATCACCAGTTCGAACCGGTTCGGAACCTTGTCAACGCAATCTTCTACCGTCACGCGGGCCATCGGGGACTCCATCGAAAGTTGGATCAGAGGCTGTAGCTATTGCCTGGCGTTCCAAAACACAAGGGGAAACTGCCGGATGACCCGTCGCAATCCTGATCAATAGGCCCAACCGCATCACTTTGTCACAAGAGCGTGCAAAGTAACCAGATATTATTGAACTGCCCTTACGTAAATTTTCACTTCGACAGTTGCTAACCCGGCCCTGATGTACTTAGGGTCTTCGCCAGCCGGGGACGAGACTTTTTATACTCTCACGGAACTTCGCCTCGGCCTAAAAATCAAGGAAGGACAGTCAATGTTCTATAAAGACGAACGGCTGGCGCTGTTCATCGACGGCTCGAATTTGTACGCAGCCGCGAAGTCGCTGGGATTCGACATCGACTATAAACTCCTTCGTCAGGAATTCATGCGGCGTGGTAAGCTCCTCCGGGCGTTCTACTACACCGCTCTATTGGAGAATGACGAATATTCGCCGATCCGGCCTCTGGTCGATTGGCTGCACTACAACGGGTTTTCCATGGTCACCAAACCGGCCAAGGAATTCACCGACAGTCAGGGACGCCGCAAGGTCAAGGGCAACATGGATATCGAACTCACGGTCGATGCCATGGAACTCGCCCCCCGTGTGGATCATATCGTCCTGTTTTCCGGCGATGGCGACTTCCGGCCTCTGGTCGAAAGCCTTCAGCGTCAGGGCGTGCGCGTTTCGGTGGTTTCGACCATCCGCTCGCAACCGCCGATGATTGCAGATGAACTGCGCCGTCAGGCCGACAATTTCATCGAGCTCAACGAGCTCAAGGATGTGATTGGTCGTCCGCCCCGGGACACCGGGGATAGCGACGCCGACAGCTGACGCCGGCTCAGGCCAGAAGGTCTGACCTCTTAGCAAGAAGACCCCGCCCGAGGATCACCCCCTCGGGCGGTTTTTTTGGCCCTCCTTGACGCTGGACGCAAGGCAGCGGAGCCCCTAGGGTTCCCGGGTCATGGAGAAACCCGCGCTGACCCTTTATCTGGCTGCCCCCCGTGGCTTCTGCGCCGGCGTCGACCGGGCGATCAGGATCGTCGAGATGGCGCTCGAGAAATGGGGCGCGCCGGTCTATGTGCGCCACGAGATCGTGCACAACCGCTTCGTGGTTGACGGGCTGCGCGCCAAGGGCGCGGTCTTTGTCGAGGAACTCGACGAGTGCCCCGATGACCGCCCGGTGATCTTTTCCGCCCATGGGGTGCCGAAGGCGGTTCCGGCCGAGGCCGCACGGCGCGAGATGCTTTTTCTCGATGCCACCTGCCCGCTGGTCTCCAAGGTCCATATCGAGGCCGAGCGGCACCATGCGAACGGCCTGCAGATGGTCATGATCGGTCACGCGGGCCATCCCGAAACCCTGGGCACCATGGGGCAATTGCCGACAGGCGAAGTGATCCTGGTGGAAACCGTCGAAGACGTGGCAAGGATCACCCCGCGCGATCCCGAAAAGCTGGCCTATATCACCCAGACCACGCTGTCGGTCGACGACACGGCGGGCATTGTCGAAGCGCTGACCACACGATTTCCGGCGATCGTCGGCCCGCACAAGGAAGACATCTGTTACGCCACCACCAACCGTCAGGCGGCGGTCAAGGCGGTGGCGGGCAAGATCGATGCGCTCCTCGTGATCGGCGCGCCCAATTCTTCGAATTCGAAACGTCTGGTCGAGGTCGGCCGCTCTGCCGGCTGCGCCTATGCGCAACTGGTCCAGCGCGCGGGCGACATCGACTGGCGCGCCCTCGAAGGTGCCCGCTCGGTGGGCGTGACCGCGGGCGCCAGCGCCCCCGAAGTGCTGGTGGCAGAAGTGGTCGAGGCTTTTCGCACCCATTTCAACGTCACCGTGGAGAAGGTGGAAACCGCTGTGGAGAACGTCGAATTCAAGGTCCCGCGCATTCTGCGGCAACCGGCATGAGTGACCGCGAAACGCTTGACGTCTACGACCAGCGCGCGGCCGAATATGCGACCCATTTCACCGCAGATGGCGCCTCAAAACACCTGAGCGCCTTCATCGCTGCCCTGCCTGAGGGTGCCCGCGTTCTGGACCTCGGCTGTGGTCCCGGCACTGCGGCCCGCAAGATGGCCGCCGCCGGGCTCAAGGTCGAGGCCTGGGACGCCTCCGCCGAGATGGTCAAG
>JAOXSD010000012.1 GCA_025800205.1 Silicimonas sp.
GGCGAGATGTCGAAGGAAGACTTCGGTCTGGCCTGTGCGCGCGAGCTGGAAACGGCCATCGAAGAACATGGCGCGCACCGCATCGCGGCCTTTATCGGTGAGCCGGTGCAGGGGGCCGGCGGCGTGATCGTGCCGCCCGAAACCTATTGGCCCGAGATCCAGCGGATCTGCGACAAACATGGTATCCTCTTGATTGCCGACGAGGTGATCTGTGGCTTTGGCCGGACCGGCAATTGGTTCGGCTTTGAAACGCTGGGCATCAAGCCCGACATGATCACCATCGCCAAGGGCCTGTCCTCGGGCTATCAGCCAATCGGTGGTTCGGTCGTTTCGGACGAGATTGCCGAGGTGCTGGGACGCGATGATTTCAACCACGGTTACACCTATTCCGGCCATCCGGTGGCGGCGGCCGTGGCGCTGGAGAACCTGCGCATTCTGGAAGAGGAAAAGATCGTCGACCATGTGCGCGACGTGGCAGGCCCCCATCTGAAGGCCGCATGGATGCAGCTTGAGGATCATCCGCTGGTGGGCGAAGCCTCGGTTTGCGGCATGCTTGCCTCGGTGGCGCTGACCCCGGACAAAGCAACCCGTGCGGCGTTCCGCGACGGTCCGGGCACCGCGGGTCTTCTGGGCCGCGATGTGGCGTTTGAGGAAAACCTGGTGATGCGCGGGGTCTATGACCGTCTGGTGGTTTCGCCGCCCTTGATCATGACCACCGAGGAAATCGACATCATGATGGAGCGGGTGGTCAAGGTGTTGGACGGCACGCTCGCGCGGCTCAAAGCCGAGGACAAATACCACCCGGCCTAGGCGTCGGATGGTCTGGGCGGGATCTGCGTATTTCCGAAAAGGTGATGCGCAGGTGCCGCCTAGATCTCATAGGGCCAGCGCCTTGGCGCGAGGCCCGATTGGAACCAGTTCAGAAAACTGACCATGGAAAAGACCGGCAGGCCGGTGGCGCGGCGGATGGCGGCGGCATAGGGGGTCATGTTGGTGCATTCCAGCACGATGGCACCCATGTCGGGGTGGTCTGCGACCATGGCCTGGGCGGCAGCCACATTGTCCGCTTCGGCCAGCGCCGGGTCCAGTTCATAAGCATCGCCCAGAATCGCCTCGGTGAAATGTCTGCCGCCTTCGGTGGTCCCGATGGGCGTGCCCTCGGGCACCCCTGCCCCTTTCAGATGCGCCTCTGTCAGGGTCGAGCCGGAGATGGTCAGGATGCCCGCGTGTTTCGACGGCGGGAGGAGTGCGTTGACGGCGCGCACCTGCATCAGCGATGACGAAAGCACCGGCACCGACACGGCTGCGGCCAGTTCCGCCTGATAGAGTGCCAGAAAGCCGCAATTGGTCGTGATCCCGTCGACGCCATCGGCTTCGAGCGACTTCGCGGCGTCGATGAACACATCGAGCAGCCCCTCGGCCCCTTGCCGCACCACACGGTCGGGCGAGGCGTCGCGCACCACCCGGTAGAGCACCGGATAATCGAAGGTCGCCCCGTGGCCCATGTCGCCCAGAATGCGGGGAATGCGCGCCTCAAGCATCAGAATGCCCAAGGATGCGCCATAGATCGGTTTGCCGCCTGTGATCATCGCCTGTCTCCTTTGGCGCCCAGAGAGCCCCGGCGGAAATCATTTGTAAAGCGGCGATCTCTGGTGCAGGCTTTGCCCAACACCGGGGACGAAACCTTTGAACAACAATAAAAAGACTGTGGCCGTGGTGGGCGCCGGAATCGTCGGCGTCGCAACGGCCATCCATTGCCTGCGCGACGGGCATGACGTGATCCTGATCGATAAAAAGGGCCCCGGCGAGGGCGCAAGCCATGGCAATGGCGGCGTGCTGGCGGCCAATTCGGTGATCCCCGTGGCGGTGCCGGGGCTGTGGAAGAAAGCGCCGGGAATGCTGTTCAGCCCCGATCAGCCGCTTTTTCTGCGCTGGTCCTATCTGCCGAAACTGGCACCCTATCTGTTGCGCTTCATGCGCCATGCGACGGCGGACCACGTGCGCCACCGGGCGACGGCCATGGCGGGCATTCTGGGGGACACTTATTCGGAACATCTGGCCTTGGCGACTGGGACCGGGGCCGAGCGTTGGCTGCATGATGACGATTACACGTTTCTCTATAATGACCGGGCGCATTTCGAGGGCGACGCCTTCGGTTGGGGCATCCGCAAGGCGCTGGGCCACAAATGGGAAGAGTTGGAGGGAGAGGCATTCAAAGCCCATGACCCGGCTTTCGGGCCCTCCATTGGCTTTGCGGTGCGCTGCCCGGACCATGGTCGGATTTCCGACCCGGGCGCTTATGTGAAGGCTTTGGCCAAACATGCAGAAAGCCTGGGCGCGAAGCTGATCATCGGCGCGGTCGAGGATGTGGTGCGCGAGAACTCTCAGGTCACCGGGCTGCGGATCGGCGGCGAGACGCTGGCCTGCGATGCAGCGGTTCTGTCGGCGGGTGTCTGGTCAAAGGATCTGGCGGAAAAGCTCGGTGTCAAAGTCCCCATCGAAAGCGAACGCGGTTATCATCTGGAGCTTTGGGACCCGTCGATCACCCCCCGCAATCCAGTGATGGTCGCCTCGGGCAAATTCGTCGCCACCCCGATGGAAGGCCGGCTGCGGCTGGCGGGCGTGGTCGAGTTCGGCGGGCTCGATGCAGCGCCGTCGAAAGCGCCGTTCAAACTTCTGGAAAAACAGATCCGGGCGGCCATGCCCGGCCTGACCTGGTCGCACACGGTCGAATGGATGGGGCACCGACCGGCAGTGGCCGACAGCCTGCCGCTGATCGGGGAAGTGTCTGACACCAAAGGTGCTTATTTCGGCTTCGGCCATGACCATGTGGGGCTGACGGGTGGCCCAAAAACCGGGCGTTTGCTGTCCCAACTCATCGCGGGACGTCAACCAAACATTGACCTTACCCCCTTTTCGCCTGCACGTTTCGCAGGTGCTCGCAAATAAGATCACCAAAGACAGGGAGAAAAAAATGTCGAAACTCACAACCATGCTCGCCACCACGGCGATGATCGCGGTCGCCGCCCCGGCGCTGGCCGAGAAATGGGATATGCCGATGGCCTATTCCGCCACCAACTTCCATTCCGAAAACGGGGTCAAGTTTGCCGATTGCGTCCGCGAAGGCACTGGCGGCGCCATCGACATCACCGTTCATGCCTCCGGCTCGCTCTTCAAAGGCGCCGACATCAAGCGTGCGATCCAGACCGGCCAGGTGCCGATCGGCGAGCGTCTGCTGTCGGGTCACCAGAACGAAAACGCCATTTTCGGTTTCGACTCGGTGCCGTTCCTAGCCACATCCTATGACGCTTCGGCGAAACTGTTCGAGGCCGCCAAGCCCAAGCTGGAAGAAATCCTGGCCGACCAGAACCTGACACTTCTTTACTCCGTGCCCTGGCCGCCCCAGGGGCTCTATTTCAAGAAAGAGGTGAACTCGGTCGCCGATATGGAAGGCGTCAAGTTCCGCTCCTACAACAACGCCACCGCGCGTCTGGCGGAACTGGCCGGCATGCTGCCCGTCAGCATCGAAGCCGCCGAGATCTCGCAGGCCTTTGCCACCGGCGTCGCGGATTCGATGATTTCCTCGGGTGCCACCGGCTATGACCGCAAGGTCTGGGAATCGCTGACCCATTTCTACGAAGTGGACGCCTGGCTGCCCTATAACCACGTGATGGTGAACTCGGATGTCTGGGGCGGTGTGTCCGATGACAACAAATCCGCCATCATGGCCTGCGCCACCACCGCGGCGGCTGACGGGCTGGAAGCCTCCAAAGCCTATACGCAGTTCACCCTCAATGGTCTGCGCGAAGGCGGGATGACCGTGGGCCCGGCGGGCGACAAGCTGGTCAGCGACCTGCAGGAAATCGGTGCGACGATGACGTCGGAATGGCTCGAAGCCGCAGGCGATGATGGCGCGGCCATCGTCGACAGCTTCAAGGCCAACTAAGACTTCAGGGGCCCCGGCAACGTCCGGGGCCCTTTTCCGGGGCGGGGGAAAATCATGCTACGCAAATCACTCGACGGGCTTTACCTGTTGGCGGGGATCCTCGCCGCGCTTTGCCTGATCGCCATTCTCGTTCTCATCGTGATCCAGATGCTGGCGCGTTGGACCGGCGAGGTCTTTCCGGGCGCGCCCGATTACGCGGGCTATGCCATGGCGGCGGCGTCTTTCCTCGCCTTTGCCAATGCGCTCAACAAGGGCAGCCATATCCGGGTGTCGATCCTGCTCAACGCGCTGGGCGAACGGGGCCGCTATATCCTTGAGATCTGGTGCTTTGCCATCGGCACGGCGGTCGCTTGGTACATGGCCTGGTTCATCTACCGGATGATCGGCTTTGCGCTGAAATTCAACGATGTGAGCCAGGGGCAGGATGCAACGCCCCTGTGGATCCCCCAGTCGCCGATGCTGATCGGTGCGGTGATCCTCGCCATCGCCCTTACCGACAATCTGATCACGCTTCTGATCACGGGCAAGCACCGGATCCTGCGCGACGTCACCGACACACAGGCGGAGTGACCCCATGGACCAGGCGTATGTTGTCATCCTCTTTCTATTCGTTCTCTTCACCCTTCTGGGCACCGGCGTCTGGGTCGGCCTCGCGCTTGTCGGCGTCGCCTATGTGGGGATGGAGCTATTCGGGCCGTCGTCCGGTTCCACCGGCGACCGCATGGCGACGATCCTGTGGAGCGCGTCGTCAAGCTGGACCCTGACCGCCCTGCCCCTTTTTATCTGGATGGGCGAGATATTGTTCCGAACGCGATTGTCCCAGGATATGTTCCGGGGCCTTGCGCCCTGGATGTCGCGGCTGCCCGGCGGCCTCGTGCATACCAATATCGTCGGCTGTACGGTCTTTGCTGCCGTCTCGGGCTCTTCGGCGGCGACGCTGACCACCGTGGGCAAGATGTCGATCCCGGAACTGCGCAAACGGGAATATCCCGAGCATATGGTGATCGGCACTTTGGCCGGGGCCGCGACGCTTGGGCTGATGATCCCGCCGTCGCTGACGCTGATCGTCTACGGCGTCACGATCAATGAGAGCATCATCAAACTTTTCTTTGCCGGCATCGTGCCGGGTCTGGTGCTGGCGGCGATGTTCATGGCCTATGTGGGGATCTATTCCGGCGTTGGCCGCGACTGGAAGCCGGTGAATGAAACCGGCATGAGCTTTGCCGAGAAACTCAAAAATTCGCGCTTCCTGATCCCGGTGATGCTGCTCATTGCCACGGTGATCGGCTCGATGTTCCTGGGCTTTGCCACCGCCACCGAAGCCGCTGCCATCGGCGTGCTGGGCGCGTTGACGCTGGCCGCACTGCAAGGCTCGCTCAACTGGAAAAGCTTCACCGAAAGCCTGATGGGCGCGACCCGCACCAGCGCCATGATCGCGCTGATCCTCGCCGGGGCCGCCTTCCTTTCACTGGCGATGGGCTTTACCGGCCTGCCCCGTGCGCTGGCCGATGGGATCGCCCAGATGGAACTGTCGCGGTTTGAGCTCCTGATGGTGCTTCTGGTCTTTTACATCATCCTTGGTTGTTTCCTTGACGGCATCTCCTCCGTCGTTCTCACGATGGCCATCGTGGAGCCGATGGTGCGCGAGGCCGGCATCGACATGGTCTGGTTCGGCATCTTCATCGTGGTGGTCGTCGAGATGGCGCAGATCACCCCGCCGATTGGCTTCAACCTTTTCGTGCTGCAGGGCATGACCGACCATGAAATGGGCTATATCGCCAAGGCGGCGATCCCGATGTTCCTGATCATGGTGCTGATGGTCTTTGTGCTGATCCTGTTCCCGGATCTGGCGACCTGGCTGCCGGACAACATCCGGCAGACGCCGGGGGGTTAGTGCAGCAGCATCTGGCGTTCGGGGATCGAGCAATAATAGAATTTCTCGGACGCCTTCACCACCGCGATGTCGCAATGGGAATACCGGAGGTCGAGCTTTTCGCCGGGGTTCAGACGGGCCTCGCTAACGGAGCTTTCATAGGCCGTCACCACCTCCTGACCGAGCCGCGTCATGCACCGCTGGCTCAGCATATTGGGGAGTGATTCGCTGTAGAAGACCGGGACCCCCTCGGCATCGAAGATCGCCACCGGGCCCGACAGGCCATCGGCCAGAATGGCCAGGATATTGTCCATGTCGTTCAGCGAGGTGGCAAAGCGCTCCACGGTCAATTGCTGCATCTCGACATTGAGCGCCACCTCAAGGGTCCGGGCGAGACTTTTCAGAAGCTCAAGCTCAATGCTCCGCCAGACGCGCGGTTCGCGGGAGACCACGCAGATCGTGCCCACCACCTCATCCTGAAGCCGGATCTTGACCGCCATGTAGCCCACGACCGAGCGGGATTTCACCACGGACAGATCGGAAAACCGCCGATCATCGCCGGCATCTTCGATCATCAAGGGCTGCTCGCTGTCCAGGGTCACCGTGCACAGGGTTTCCTGTACATTGAAAAAGCAGGCCTGATCCCGCGCCTTGCCGGATTGTAACATGTAGGATTGCAGGGATTGCCCCACAGTGAAGCTTACGTAGCAGGCATCACAGCCGATCTCGCGACAGATCGCCTGCAAACATTCCTGAACTGTCTCGTTCAAATCCATCGGACTCTCCTGACCGATTCATCCTCACAAAACAGCGCACGACCCCAATGACAGCCGGTGCATTCTGTCAAACAGCTGGCATTTACGCTTTCGAATCCGCGAAAACTGCGTCTGCCGGTCCATGGCGCGCTTAGGAATCACGCGCCTAGGTTGAGCAGTGACATGAGGTTAATCGCAAAAAAATGCGACTTCCAGCCCGGATTTCCCCCTTGCCGCCACGAAACTGCACATTGCAGCCCCCCTTGAGCCCCGAAATCAGGGCCTGTCCCATGGGCTTGGCCCGATTAAGGGTAACCGATAATTCATACACATGGGAAAAAATGGAGGCTTCTCCGGGCATTACCCCAATGCCCCTGCCAAGAGCCGCGACCCGATGACCAACGTTTCCGATTTCAAGATACCGATCGGCCTGTTGATCGATCTGTCTGAAACCGAAAATGAACGGGAAGTGCTTGATACCTTTGCCCGGTGGATCCCCTTGATCTTTGATTGCAAGCGCGCGGCGGTGGGGCTTGCGGCCGAGACCGGCATTCGTCTTTTCGGGGTCGAGGACGGCAGGATCAGCCAGCAGGGCGAGATTCTGCCCTTTTCCGACACTGTCTTCGCGGAGATTTACAGTCGGCGCGCGTCGCTGATCGAACGGAACCTTTCCGAAGATTCGGTTTTCCCGGATCTCAGACGCATGGCGGCGCGCGGCATGACCGGCGCTCTGATGGCCCCCCTGGTGGTGGCTGACCGCTGCCTGGGTGCGGCCGGCGCGGCGTTCACCGACAACCGCATGTTCAGCGATGATGACATCTTCACCATGGAAGCGGTCGCCCGATCGGCCGCTTCCTACCTGCTGCTGCATCAACAGGTGGCGGAACTCAATGCTCAGGCTCTCACCGACAGCCTGACGAAATGCTACAATCGCCGCCATTACCGGAGCCTCGCGGCCACTGCCTGGAACGCCTGGACGACTGACCAGACCCCCTATTCCCTCGCGTTCCTCGACCTTGATCGGTTCAAATCGATCAACGACACCTACGGTCACGGCTTTGGCGACGAGGTGCTGGTGGCGACCGCACGGTCGATGCGCAAGGTGGCGCGCGACCAGGACGTGGCGATCCGGCTGGGGGGCGAGGAATTCTGCCTTTTCATGCCCGACACCGATCAGGACGCGGCGGAACCCATAGCCAATGCGCTGCGCTCGGCGGTGGAGGATCTGACATTCACGGACCAGGGCCACACGGTGCGCGTGACCACGTCGATCGGCCTGGCAACCGTGCATGACGCGCTTGGCAGTCCGGGTGCGCTGGCCAAGGCGGCGGACGACGCGCTTTATCTCGCCAAGAAAAACGGGCGCAATCAGGTCTGGCTGGCAAGCTAGGCACAAGGCGCTTTCCCCCACCCGCGCAATGCCGCAAAGTTGGGCCATGATGCCGCCACTGAATTCCCGGACCCGGAGCCCATTCTGACCTTGTTGCGATATGCCGCCCGGCAGGGCCGAGTGCTGCTGATCCTGGGGCTGTTGGCCGGCTTGACCCTGCCCGGGCTGGCGGCCGAGATCCGGATCTGGCTGCCGCAACTGGTGGCCCTCCTGCTGTGTGTCTCGGCCATGCGCATCGGATTGCGGGCCGCCCTGGGCAGTCTGGTGGATCTGCGCGCCAGTCTGACCGCGCTGCTCATTCTGCAACTGATCCTGCCGCTTGGCGCTCTGGGTGCCATCCTGGCCCTGGGGCTTGGGACGCATCCCTTGGCGCTGGCGTTGATCCTGATGCTGTCGGCCCCCTCGATTGCCGGCAGCCCCAGTTTTGCCGCGATGATGGGGCACGACCCGGCGCCGCCGATGCGGCTGTTGATCTTCGGCACCGCCGTCTTTCCGCTCACCGCCATGGCCACGCTCTGGATCCTGCCCGGGCTGGGTGGGGCCGGCGCGGTCCTGGGGATTGCGGCGCGGTTCGCCCTGGTGATCGCGGTGAGCGTCGGCGCTGGCTTTGCGCTGCGCCGGGCGTTCTTTCGAGATCCCGCCTCCGACACGATCAAGGCGCTCGACGGGGCAAGCGCCATACTGTTGTCGGTCATGGTGGTGGGGCTGATGGCTGCGCTTGGTCCCGCCTTGCGCACGGCGCCGGCAGATGTCGGCTTCTGGATGGTGGCGGTTCTGGTGGCGAATTTCGGGTTGCAGGCGCTGGCCTATCGCGCAGGCGCCGATCCCGGTACCGCCATCGTGGCGGGCAACCGGAACATCGCACTTTATCTCGTGGCCCTGCCAGCGGCGATCACCGATCCACTTTTGATCTTCATCGGTTGCTATCAGATCCCGATGTATCTGACGCCGATCGTGATGGCGCGGCTCTACCGGCGCTGATCGACCGCCTTGCGCAGTCCCCTCAGCGTCTCGTCCAGCACGCGACCCGCCGCGACATCGCTTGCCGCTTCCACATAGCAGCGCAGTTCAGGTGCATTGCCCGAGGGCCGGATATGCACGGTGATGCCGGAACTGAAGCGCATCCGCACCCCGTCCGTCCGGTCGATCCCGTCAAGCGCGCCCAACCCCTCGGGCAGGACAGACATGTCGCCCGAGAGCACCGCCTCGACAATGGCGAGCGAGGCTTCGCGCGGCACGTCCTGCAACCGGTCCGTCGCCGTGCGCCGTTTGGGCAGGCTCTCGACCAGATCCGACAAGGACTGACCTGCGGCCCTGGCGGCGGCAAAAACCGCGACCATGGGCAGCACCGCATCCCGGGTCATCAACTGGCCCAGATCGCGGCCATCACCACTGACATCCCAGCCCAGAAGGAAGCCGCCATTGGGTTCGTAACCGGCCACCTTGCCGGTGCCCGAGGCCATCCAGGCCTCCATTTCGGCAATCACGTAGGGCGAGCCGATCTTTGTGCGCGACACGGTGCCAAAGGCGCCCATCAGATCGACCATCGTATTGGCCGACACGGTGGTCACCACCGCCTCGGCCCCGAGCCAGCGGGCGGTGATGGGGCCCAGGATGTCGCCCGGCACCACCGCGCCGGTGTCATCCACCACCAAAGGCCGGTCCGCATCCCCATCGGTCGAGACGATGCCGTCGAGCCCATGATCCTTGGTCCAGGCCAGCATGTCGGCGCGTGCCTCCGCGTCCACCGCCTCGGTATCCACCGGAATAAAGGTCTTGGAAGCGCCCAGCAGAACCACCTCGGCCCCGAGCCCTTCGAGGATCTGCGGGATCACGACCGAGGCTGCCGAGGAATGGAGCCAGACGCCGATCTTGAGCCCCGAAAGCGCGCCCTCGGGCAGGCCCGCCACATAGCGCGCCACATAGTCCGACGCCGGATCACCGCTGACCTCGACCGAGGCCTCGGCCCCGGTCAGGGTCACGCTGTCGACCGCAGCGGCCAAAGGCGCTTCGTCGGCCTTGGTGAATTCGCCGCGCGCGGTGTAGAACTTCAGCCCGTTGCGATCCGCCGGGATATGGCTGCCGGTCACCATGATCGAGAACGTGCCCGCCTTCAGCGCCGCGCCCGCCATGGCGGGCGTCGGCAAAACGCCGCAATCCACGACCGACATGCCGGCCTCGGCGGCACCCTGGGCCACGGCGGCCGCAATCCGGGGCGAGCTGTCGCGGTTGTCCTGACCGATATAGAGCCTGCCGTTGTTGCCATGCTGGCTGCAAAAGGCCGCCGCATAGCGCGCACAAAGCTCATCCGTCAGTTCCACCGCCAGGCCACGCAGCCCGCTCGTTCCAAATTTCGGCGCCATGCCAATCCCTTACGTCACCAAATGCTTGCACTCCGGCACCGGGGTCACGGCGCCGCCATTCTCGCGCCAGCGGTCAAGGTTGTCGCAGACAAGGGCGCCCATGGCATCCCGGGTCTCGACCGTGGCCGAGCCGATATGGGGGACCAATACGACATTCTTGAGGCGTTTCAGCGCCTCCGGGATCTTCGGTTCCGCCTCGAACACATCGAGCCCCGCCGCCCCCAGCTTGCCGCTTTCCAGCGCCGCGATCATCGCGGTTTCATCCACCACCGTGCCACGGGCCACATTGATCAGAATGCCCTCGGGGCCGAGCGCTTCCATCACTTGCGCATTCACCAGCTTGTTGGTGGCCGCGCCGCCCGGGGTGATGACGAAGATCACGTCCACGTCGCGGGCCATCTCCACGAGGTTGCCGTAATACTGATAGGGCACGTCTTTTTCGCTGCGGGTGTGATAGACCACCTCATTGCCAAAGAGCTGGCACATCTCGGCAATGGTCTGGCCGATCCGTCCCAGCCCCAGAATGCCCACCTTGCGGCCCCGCACCGAACGGGTCAGCGGATAGGCGCCCTTGGCCTCCCAATCGCCCGAGCGCGCCCAGGCTTCGGAAGGAACAAGTTCCTTCGAGACCGCGAGCCAGAGCATGATGGCGGTGTCGGCCACCTCGTCGTTCAGCACGTCGGGCGTGTGGGTGACGATAATGCCCCGTTCGGCGGCGGCATCGGCATTGATCGAATCGTAGCCCACACCGAAACTGGCGATGATCTTGAGGTTCGGCAGCGCCGCCATCACCTCGTCCGAGATCCCCTTCATCGTGGCGACAGCGGTGAATTCGCCCCCGCGCGCGGCCAGAAAATCCGCATCACCCTCGGGCAGTACGGTCACCTCGAACCCGGCGTCCAGCCGGGTCGCCATGGTCGGCAGCACCTTTCCGATCTGCAACAATGCCGGACGATCAGCCATGTGTCACGCTCCCCGAAACCCGCAAACCATATCCGTTCAATTTCATCACATTGCCTCCCCTCCGTGATTACCCTTGACCTAGTGGAAACCCGCAGGATTGACCAGCGGCTCTTGAACTTCCCGCCCAACCCGGCAAGTCTCCGGCTCGGGAGGATATTGCATGAAAATCTTGATCATCGGCGGCGGCGGCATGGTCGGCCAGAAACTGGCGCGCTCGCTGGCCACGTCGCCCCTGTCGGACGGCGACGAGGTCACGCTCTTCGACATGGCCTTTCCGCCCGAGGGCGCGCCGGCCGCGAAACGGGTGACCGGCAATGTCACCGATACCGCCGCGATCACCGCCCTGGCAAAAGAGCGCTTCGATCTGGTTTTCCATCTGGTCGCCATCGTTTCGGGCGAAGCCGAAAGCAATTTCGACCTGGGCTGGGATGTGAACATGCAGGCCTTCCGCACGTTCCTCGAGACCTTCCGCGCCGAACATGACGCCTCCGGCGGTGCCTATGTGCCGCGGATCATCTTCACCTCGTCCATCGCCGTCTTCGGCCCGCCCTATCCCGACCGGATCCCCGATGATTTCGCCACCAATCCCCGTACCTCCTACGGGGCGCAAAAGGCAATCTCGGAACTCATGCTCACCGATTACATCCGCAAGGGCTATATGGACGGGCTCGCCATCCGCCTGCCCACCATCGTGGTGCGGCCCGGCAAGGCAAACCTCGCCGCCTCCTCCTTCTTTTCCGGCATCATCCGCGAACCGCTGGCCGGAATGGAGGCCCGCCTGCCCGTTCCCGATACGGTGCGCCACTGGCATGCCTCGCCCCGCTCGGCCGCCGGGTTCCTGCGCCATGCCGCCACGCTCGATCTCGACAAGGTCGGCCCCAAACGCGCCCTCAACGTCCCCGGCGTGTCCTGCACCGTGGCCGAACAGATCGAGGCTTTGCGCGATGTGGCCGGCAATGACGCGGTCGCCCTGATCAAACCCGAACCCGACGAGGTGATCATGACCATCGTCAAAGGCTGGGCACGGGATTTCGCCCCCGAGAAAGCGATCGAGCTGGGTTTCACGGCGGACAAGGATTTCGCCTCGATCATAAAGACTTACATGGAGGAGGACATGCCCCGTGGCTGATCTCCCCGCTCTGAGACCAAGGACCAGACCATGCTGACCACCATCCCCGGTTTTGACCGGATCGGCGAGGAAAACGCCTTTGCCGTCCTCGCCCGCGCGGGCGCATTGGCCGCGCAAGGCAAGGACGTGATCAACCTCGGCATCGGCCAGCCTGATTTTCCCACGCCCGAGAATATCGTCGAAGCCGCGATCAAGGCCCTGCGCGACGGCCAGCACGGCTACACGCCTGCGACCGGCATCCCCCAGCTGCGCGAAGCCGTCGCCGCCGATCTCCACCGCCGGTTTCAGGCCGAGGTGAACCCCGATCACGTGCTGATCGTGCCCGGCGGCAAGGTCACCATGTTCACCGCCATCCTGATGTTCGGCGAACCCGGCGCCGAGATCCTATATCCCGATCCCGGCTTCCCGATCTACCGCTCGATGATCGAGTTTACCGGCGCCACCCCGGTGCCGATCCCGATCCGCGAGGAAAACGGCTTTGCCTTCTCTGCCGAAGAAACCCTGTCGCTGATCACCGACAAGACGCGGCTGGTCATCGTCAATTCGCCCGCCAACCCCTGCGGTGGAGTGACGCCGAAATCGGAAGTCGACAAGCTCGCGACAGGCCTGCCCGAACATGTGTCGATCATGTCCGACGAAATCTATGACCAGATGCTTTATGATGGCGAAGAACATGCGACCCTGCTCGCCTATCCCGAATTGCGCGACCGGCTGATCCTCTTGAATGGCTGGTCCAAGACCTATGCGATGACCGGCTGGCGGCTGGGCTATTCGGTCTGGCCCGAGGCGCTTTATGACAAGGCGCGCAAACTGGCCGTGAACGCCTGGTCCTGTGTCAATGCGCCAGCCCAATTCGCCGCGCTCGAAGCACTCACCGGGCCGCAGGATGCGGTGGGTCAGATGCTGAAAGAGTTCGATGCGCGGCGCAAACTGGTGGTGGATTTGCTGAATGACATCGAAGGCGTCAGCTGCATCACGCCCAAGGGCGCCTTCTACGCGTTCCCGAACATCACCGGCACCGGCCGGAAGGCGAAGGAGCTTGCCTCTGACCTGCTTGAAGGTCCGGGCATCGCCACGATCGGGGGCCCGGATTTCGGCACATTGGGCGAAGGCTACATCCGGCTGTCCTATGCAAATTCGCAGGAGAATATTCGCGAGGCTCTGTCGCGGATGAAAGCTTTTCTGGTCGGCTGAGCGCGGCAAAGCCTTCAAAAGGCTTTGTCCAATTCCTTTTGAAGGAATTGGGTGCGCAGGGCGGCATCATGTCTTTGGGAGGAGAGACCATGACAAAACCGGCAATCGGGTTCATCGGCACCGGGCTGATGGGCCATGGCATGGCCAAGAATATCGTCGAGGCGGGCTATCCGCTGAGCGTGCTGGCCCATCGCAAACGCGAGGCGATCGAAGACCTCAAGACCCGGGGCGCGGCCGAGGTGGGCTCGGTGGCCGAGCTTGCTCAGGGCTCTGATATCATTCACCTCTGCGTCACCGGATCACCGCAGGTCGAGGCGCTGATGCGGGGCCCCGACGGGATCATCGCCAACATGCGCCCGGGCGCCATTGTGGTGGATTGCTCCACGTCGGACCCTGTCTCGACCCTGGCGCTGGCCGCCGAGATCGAGGCGGCCGGCGGGCATCTGGCGGATGCGCCTTTGGGCCGGACGCCAAAGGAAGCCTGGGCGGGCACGCTCGATGCCATGGTCGGCGCCGCCCCGGAGGTGTTCGAGCGCATCCAGCCGGTGATCGACACCTGGGCCGGCATTATCGTGCATCTGGGCGAGACCGGCCTTGGGCACAAGATGAAGCTGATCAACAATTTCCTCGCCATGGGCTATGGCGCGCTTTATGGCGAAGCGCTGGCGCTGGCGCGGAAATCGGGGCTGACGGTGGAACAGTTCGATAGCGTGATCCGGCCCGGGCGGCTGTCGAACGGGTTTTATGAAACCTATATGAAATGGACGCTTGAGGCGGATGAAGACGCCCATCGGTTTGCCATTTCAAACGCCCATAAGGACATGAAATATCTGGCCAATCTCGCCGTTTCGCTGGGCGCCGTGAACCCGGTTCAATCGGCGGTGCGCAACGCCTATGCGGCGATGGAAGCGGCCGGGGAAGGCGAACGCTACGTCCCGATGCTGGCCGATTTCATGGCACGGCAGAACGGCTTGCCGCCGCGCGATTAAAGCAGGGTCTGTTTCGGCAAAAGCGCGGGATCATCAAGGTCGATCCCGGTAAAAAGCTGCGCGATGGCGGGGCCGGTGTTGCCCAGACCATAAGGGTTCTTGGCGGCGCGGACGGCGGCGCGGAAATCGCCGTCGTTGAGCGCCCGGTCGATGGCGTCGAAGATCGCGTTTTCGTCGACCGGCACATGGATCACATTGGCGCCCCTGAGCCGTCCGGTCTGGCGCGGGCCGATATCCACATTGGGGCAGGAAAAGGCGCCGGTCTCCTTCAACCCGCTGGACGAATTGCCGACACAGACCCCGGTGTCGCCGCAAAATGCCAGAACCCCGTGATAGAGCCTGCGCCCGAGGCTCTTGCGCAAGACCGCCTTCGGGTGAGCGGCGCTGAAGGCGTCGAGGGCGGCAATGATCACCTCGGAACCAAGATCGCCATTGGGATGGGTCAGCACCAGTTGGGCGCCGAATTCCGCGTCAGCCCGAGAGAGGGCGGCCAGGCATTGGTCGATCTCGGTTTTCGCGTTTTCGGGCGAGGTGGAGATCGGATGCTGGGTGAAAAGGACAATGGGACGGGCCGGATCCAGACCGAGGGCGTCGACCACCTCGTCGCGGCTGGCGAAATCGCCCGCCCGGATCAGGTCGATGGGCGGAAAGCCGACGCAATGGATGCGCCAGGGTTCTTCGCCCATGGCGCGCAGCCGATCCGCTGCCTCTTCATTGGTGGGCAGGTGGATATGGGCCAGTTTCGACATCGCATGGCGCACCACATCATCGAGCGTGCCCCCCTGTGTGAGGTCGCCGCCTTCGAGATGGGCGGTGGGCAGGCTCATCTGGGTGGCCGCGATCAGGGCAGCGAAAGCTTCGAACCTGTCGCCGTAGATCAGCACCAGATCGGGAGCGAGCCGCTCGTAGACATCGGTCAGCGCAAGAACGCCCGCGCCAATCGCGCGTGGTGTCGAACCGGGGCGCGCATCTTCGCGCGTGATGTCCACCGTGGCCGCTGGTGCCATCGCCTCGGCATCGCCCGCCAGATGATCACCCGAGACGATCAATTGCAATTCGAGGTCGGGCACCGCGGCGATGGCGCGGATCACCGGGGTCAAAAGGCCGTATTCGGCGCGGGATCCGGTGAAGACGGCGATCTTGCGTGGCATGGGCAGGTCCTTTCGCCGCCTGTCTATGCCCGGAAGCGGCCCGCGCCAAGCCTCCATTGCCCAACCCCGCCCCCCGTGGCACGGTGACGGCGGAGGAGATTTTCATGAGCGAGCTTTCCCACGTGCGGGGTGCCAAGGCGCCGCCACTTCTGGAGCAGACGATCGGGGCGGCCCTCGATGCGGCAGCGGCGCGCTGGCCCGACACTCTGGCGGTGGTGTCGCGGCATCAGGCGGTGCGGCTGACCTATCGGGAGTTGCGGGACAAGGTCGATGCGCTGGCCTGCGGGCTGGCGCGGCTGGGGCTCGAAAAAGGAGACCGGCTGGGGATCTGGGCGCCCAATTGCGTTGAATGGATGCTGACCCAATATGCCACGGCGAAACTCGGGGTGATCCTGGTCAATGTGAACCCGGCCTACCGGCTGGCAGAGGTGGAATATGCGCTGAACAAGGTCGGCTGCCGGGCGCTGATCACGGCCGCTGCGTTCAAGTCGTCGGATTACATCGGAATGCTGGAGACATTGCGCGGTGACCGGTTGCCGGATCTCGAGTTCCTGATCAGGCTGGGGCGTGAAGCCTCGCCGGGCTTTCTGAATTTCGATGATCTGCTCACACCGCCCGGGGCGGCGGAACGTGACGCTCTGGTCCGGATATCGGAGGCACTGGTGCCGAAAGATCCGATCAATATCCAGTTCACCTCGGGCACCACCGGCGCCCCCAAGGGCGCGACCCTGACCCATCGCAACATCTTGAACAACGGGCATTTCGTGGTGGAGACCATCGGTCTCGGCCCCGGCGAGGCGCTGGCGGTTCCGGTCCCGCTCTATCATTGTTTCGGCATGGTGATGGGCAATCTGGGCTGCCTGACCCATGGGGCCACGGTGGTCTATCCGTCCGAAGCCTTCGAGCCGGGCGCGGTACTGGCCGCCCTTGATGAGGAGCGCTGTGCGGGCGTCTATGCGGTGCCCACCATGTTCATTGCGATGCTGGAACATGAAGGCCTGGGCGGCTTTGATCTCTCGCAGTTGCGCACCGGGATCATGGCCGGCAGCCCCTGCCCGATTGAAGTGATGAAGCGGGTGATGGGTGAGTTGGGCTGTTCGGGCGTGACCATCGCCTACGGGATGACGGAAACCGCGCCGGTGTCGTTTCAATCCGCGCTTGATGACCCGATCGAGAAGCGCGTCTCCACCGTGGGCCGGATTCAACCCCATGCGGAGGTCAAGCTGGTGGATGAACACGGACAAGTGGTGCCGCGCGGGGTGTCGGGCGAATTGTGCACCCGTGGGTATCTGGTGATGGAGGGCTATTGGGACGATCCGGAGCGGACGGCGGAGGCAATCGATGGGGAGGGTTTCATGCACACGGGCGATCTGGCGGTAATGGATGCCGATGGCTATGTGGCGATCTCGGGTCGGCTAAAGGACATGGTGATCCGGGGCGGCGAGAACATCTATCCGCGCGAGGTGGAGGAGTTTCTCTATTCCCATCCCAAGGTGCTGGATGTGCAGGTGATCGGACTGCCCGATGCGCGGATGGGAGAAGAACTCTGTGCCTGCGTGATTGCGAAGGAGGCGGTCACCGAAGAGGAGATCCGTGAGTTCTGCAAGGGCCAGATCGCCCATTACAAGGTGCCGCGCCATGTGGTCTTTCTGGAGACCTTCCCGATGACCGTCACCGGGAAGGTTCAGAAATATCTGCTGCGCGACCGCCTGACCGCGCAGCTTGGGCTTTAGATCAGACCCGGCCCTTCCAGGGCACCAGCCAGCGTTCACCCATCCGCATCAGCACGTCGATGCCGAAGCCGATAATGCCGATGAGGATGATGCCCATCAGGACGATGTCGGTGTCCTGGAACTTCGACGCCGCCACGATCATCTTGCCCACGCCCTTTTCGGCGGCCACAAGTTCTGCCGCGACCACCGTGCCCCAGCAGACCCCCATGGCGACGCGAGCGCCAGTGAAGATCTCCGGCAGCGAATTGGGCACGATCACATGGCGCATGATCTGGCCCTTGGAGGCCCCAAGCGAATAGGCCGCATGAACCTTGGAAATCGCGACACCCGAGACCCCCGAGCGCGCCGCAATCGCCATGATCCAGAGGGCGGCGAGGAAGATCAGGATGATCTTGCCCTGCTCGCCGATCCCGGCCCAGATGATCACCAGCGGGATCAGCGCCAAGGGCGGCACGGGGCGCATGAATTCCACGATGGGATCGAACCAGCCCCGGAACCAGTTCGACAGGCCCATGGCGTAACCCATGGGAATGCCCACCAGAGCACCAAGGATGAAACCGACGATCACCCGGAACAGGGAATAGCTCAGATGCTCGGCCAGCGTCACATTCTGATACCCGTCACGGCTGACCGAAATCAGCCGCGACCAGACGCTGTCGGGGGCCGGCAACCAGATGTTTTCCATCTGCCAGCCTTTGCCCGGTTCGATATTCAACGTCCCCTTGTCGGTCAGCGCGACGCGCGCAAAGCCGGTATCCACATCGGTGTCCCGGTCGATGGCGCGCCCGTCGATGGCCACCACCTTGGCGCCGTCCTTGCGGGTCACCTCGTCATTGGCATCCCAGCGCAACAGTTTCGACCGATAAGCCTGCACCGCCAGCACGTCGTCCTTGGCGGTCCCGTCCCCGGGAGCCACTTCCAGACCCTCAGGCACATTGCCCGCCTCATGGACCACCAGTTTCACCGTGGCATCATCGCGGGTGCCATCCTCGGCCTCGACTGTATAGGTGAAGCTGGCTTCGCCCAGAAACGGCCCCGGCGCATGCATCAGCCGCGGCAACCAGCTTGTGCCGGTAAAGGCGCCCCAGATCACGAAAATCAGGATGACAGAGATGATCGACGCCGCCTTGTCCGAGACCACCGTGCTTTCATCGCCGAAGGTCACGGTTTTCAGCGAGGTGTAGTCATGGGCGGGCTGCATCCGCTGGCGGATCACCTTCACGATCAGCATGAAGAGCAGGATGACGGCCACATATCCGATGATCGCCGGAAGCGCCGAGAGGATCGAGATGAAAAGGGTGACAAGCTCGCCCGAAAGCTCTGCAATGATCTGTCCCATCACGCGTTCTCCTCGGTGCGGCCCATGATTTCCTCTTCCATGTCCCAGATCATCGAAAGGATTTCCTCACGTCGCGGGCCGAACTCCGGGTGCGTCTTCACTTCGCGCAGATCCTTACCGACGCCGAGATCGGCAAAGGGCAGACGGTATTCCTTGTGAATGCGCCCCGGGCGCGGCGCCATCACCAGAAGGCGTTCGCCCAGAAGCAGCGCCTCTTCCACCGAATGGGTGATGAGGATGATCGTCTTGCCGGTCTCCTTCCAGAGCTTCAGCACCAACCCCTGCATCTTTTCCCGCGTCAGCGCATCGAGCGCGCCCAGGGGTTCATCCATCAGGATCACGTCGGGGTCATTGGCCAGACAGCGCGCCAATGCGACCCGCTGCTGCATGCCGCCCGACAGTTCATAGACCATCTTTTCCTTGAAATCCTGCAGCCCCACCACGTCCAGGAGATGATCCACATTCTCGGCCCAATCGGCGGCTTTCTTGCCCGCCATCCGCGGCCCGAAACTGACGTTGTCGCGCACCGACATCCATTCGAACAGCGCGCCCTGCTGAAAGACCATGCCCCGTTCCGCATCGGGCCCCAGCACCTGATGACCATTGAGCATGATCTGCCCCTCGGTGGGCGCAAGAAAGCCCGCCACGATATTGAGAAGCGTGGTCTTGCCGCAGCCCGAGGGCCCCAGCACGCTCATCAATTCGCCCTGTTTGAGGTCAAGAGTCACATCGAGCAGCGCCTGCACATGGCTTCCATTCGGCAGGTCGAACCGCATCGAAATATTCTGGATTTGCATCCCCGACATCATGCCCCCCTTCTGGCTATGATTTTGGGTTGTATGCCCGTTTGGGGCGGACACGGCCCCGGGTGGCCTGCGCGGCAAAATACGCCGCGCAGGCCCTTGGTCTTACATGCCTTTTGCGGCTTCCAGCGGGCCGGTGTTGACCGCGTTGGAATAGGACGAGAGCGCCGAGGGGATCGAGCCCGCCTCGACAAAGACATTGGCCACGCCCTGCATGAAGCTCTGCGCGCCGCCGCCCAGCCATTTGCCGTCAAGCTGCTCGTCGACACCGGGGAAGATGAAGGTGGAAATCGTCGCCATCGTGTCGTCTTCGCTCATGCCGGCATCTTTGGCGATGACCGGCAGCATCTTGGCGTGGTTCGCCTCATCGGCCCACATGGCGTTGGCATCCGCCGTCACCTTGAGGAACTTCGCGAGCATCTCGCTTTCTTCCGCCACAAAGCCCGCAGGCGCCGAGGTCACGTCAAAGACCAGAATGCCCAGCTCTTCCTTCTCGGCGCCCGTGAGCAGCACATTGCCATGCTCCTTCATCCGGCGCAGCGCACCGCCCCAGCCACAGGCCATGTCGAGCGAACCCTGCGCGAGGGCTGCCGCCGATTCCGCAGGCGCCATGTCGACGATCTCCATCGAGGAAATATCGACGCCGAAATGGTTCATCTGGGTCAGGAAGCCATAGTGGGCGGCAGTCCCCAGCGGCACGGCGACTTTCTTGCCCGAAAGCTCACCCGCCGAGTCCTTGTCGATCTCCAGCGCCGAGGCGACGACACAATTGTCATTCTCGGAATAGCTGACAGCGACATCGACGATCTGGATGTCCTGACCTGCCGAAGCCGCAACCACGAAGGGTGGCACGCCCTGGCTGACGCTGATATGCACATCGCCCGAGGCCATCGCCGCCGACATCGCCGTACCGGTGTCGAAGCTGACCCAGTTGATCGGCACGCCCATGGCCTCTTCATACATGCCTTCGACCTTGGCGTATTGGAACGGCATCGGCCATTCGAGGAAATAGGCCACGGTGATCCCGTGCCCGTCCGCCTGGGCCGATACCGCGCTGAGCGACATCACGGCCCCGGCCGCAACTGTGGTCATCATTTTCTTGATCATGTGAGTTCTCCCGTTGAATGCCGGTTGTCGTTTCATGCACGCAGATGCCCGGCCATCTGCGCCTTGTCCCCGAAAAGGGCCATTGGGCCCGAAATGCATGGGGTGTTTTTCACCCCTGTTTTGGTGAGCAGAGTACCTTTCACCCGCTGCGTCAATCGTATTTGGGTCGGAAAAAAACCTTAGGACCAGTCGGGATGCAGGGATAAGGCCAGTTTATTGGGCAAATGCCGCCTCTTTCAGCGTGGTTGCATCCAAGTGCAGGCTGTCACACTAGTGACCCAATTCCCGGCCATGGATCAGGCCGATCAACTTACCGGACCTGCCCCATGTTCCACCATTTCCTGCGTGTTGCCGCTCTTTCCCTGACCCTCACCCAGGCGGCGCTCGCCCAGACGCCCCCTTCGCTGACCGACCGGCTTACGCAGGCCGAGGCGCCTTTCGAGCAAGGGGCGCTGCAGGCCCTGATTGCCATCGAACGGCTGATGCAATCGAATTACGACTATGGGATCGGCCAAAGTCTCACCCCGGGAACGAGGTTCATCCTTGGTCCCCGTGCGACCACGATGCACAACCCGGCGCCCAAGCCGCTCAAGGCCGACAGCTTTGTCACCGTGATCAAAACCTTCGCCGCCGATCTCGACACCGCCCGCACCACACTTGCGCAAACACCATCCGAAACTGCCGCGCCCTTCACCCTTGATCTGGGCGCGCTCTGGTTCGATGTGAACGGCAACGGCCAGTTTGAGAACGGGGAAGCTGCCCTCCCCTGGATCGCCTCCATCGCGCCGCGCGCGCAGGGCGCCGGGAACCAGCCCGAAGGCCCGATCGAGGTGCGTTTCGACGCCGCCGATCATGCCTGGCTGATGGCTTATACCCATGTGCTTTCGGCCAGCGCCGAAGCGATTCTGACCTTCGATCCAACACCGATCTTTGCAGATCTTCTGGCCGCCGAGGCGCAGCTGACGGATCTCCCCGAACTGCCCTACGACTACGACGTGACCGCGCTCAGGGCCCGGATCAATGCGCTCGCCTCAGAACTCGAGGCGATGGAGGCCGAGCGGGATCGGATGACCAAGGCCCGCAATCCTTTTCAAGCAAAGCTCAACGCATTGCGCCAAACCATCCGCAGCACGGAAGACGACGCCGCGCGCGCGGCCCTGCAGAACGAAGCAAAGGCCTTGCAGGAAGAACTCAAAAGCCCGGCCTTCGACATCACGCCGCTTCGTCGGGAAACCAGCGCCCTGCGCCGTCAGATCGCCGCCGCCCGCGCCAAGCTGCCGCCTGAAGATATGGATGAGGTCACCCGTGGCCGTCAGCAGAGCGCCCAACTCATGCGTGAGCCGTTCCGCGAACCGCTGAATACGGTCTATTCGGTTCTGACAACCCTCCGGCAGCAGCCGGACCCGGTGCATTTGGACCGGTTTGAAACCCATCTGCGCGAGATGCTGACCCACAACCGCCGGTTCTGGGATTTGGTCACCGAAGAAAACGACAATGATCGCGAATGGGTGCCGAATTCCGCCCAGACCAGCGCGCTCGGCTTCGAAATCCCCGAGCAGATGGCCCGCGACTGGCAGGCCATCCTCGCCGATATGGAAGCGGTGCTTGATGGCCGGTTGCTGATCCCACACCCGATGATGCCACATGACATCGGCATCAATGTCGCCGCCTGGTTCGACGATCCCTCGTCGCTCGACCTTGTCGCCTGGCTCCATGGCGTCGGTGCGACGCCCTATCTCGCGCGCGGCCCCCGGATCACCGAGGAAAGCTGGATCGCCTTCCAGCGGTCCACCGGCGGCAACGGGTTCGGCTTTGCGCTGTTCCTGAACTGACCGGGCGCGGGCGGCTCAGACCAGCCCGGCCCGTTTCAGCGCCAGATGCTGCAACAGGATGATGGTCTTGGCATCGCGGATCTCGCCGGTGGCGATCATGGCCAGCGCCTGATCGAGGGGCAGATGCAGCACTTCGATGTCCTCGCCCTCGTCATGCTTTCCGCCGCCTTCGGAGACTTTCTGATCTGCCGAATAGGTGCCGATGAAATGGACCAGCGTTTCGGTGACCGAACCGGGGGTCATGTAGACATCGGAAAGATGCTCCAGCGTGGTGACCTGATATCCGGTTTCTTCCACCAGTTCCTCGCGCATCCGCTCCAGCGGGTCGGCCCCTTCCAGCAGCCCGGCAGGCGCTTCGATCACCGCCTCCGTCCCACCGTTCAAAAAGGCCGGCAGGCGGAACTGCCGGGTCAGCAGCACGGTGTCTGCCACCGGGTCATGCAGAAGCGCCACCGCCCCGTTGCCCTTGTCATAGACCTCGCGCACCTGCCGCTGCCATGTGCCGTCACGGCGGCGGTAGTCGAATTCATGCCGCGTCAGCCGGGCCCAATTGTCGGATAGAAGCGTCTCGCCCACCGGGCGGATCGGACCCTCCGCCACCTCAGACCGCCTCCAGCGCCATGGCGGTGGCCTCACCGCCGCCGATGCAGATCGAGGCGACCCCGCGTTTCGCCCCTTTCGCCTTCATCGCGCCCAGCAATGTCACGAGGATGCGCGCGCCCGAGGCGCCGATCGGATGGCCGATGGCTACAGCGCCGCCATGGACATTCACACGCTCCCGCTCGATCCCCAATTCGCGCATCGACGCCATGGGCACGCAGGCAAAGGCCTCGTTGATCTCGAAAAGATCCACCTGATCCAGCGACCAGCCGGTCTTCTCGAAGAGCCGCCGTTTCGCAAAGACCGGCGCCGTGGTGAACCACTCCGGCGCCCCTGCATAGGCCGCATGTCCCACGATCCGCGCAATCGGTGTCAGCCCCAGCGCCTCAGCCTCGGACGCCCGCGCCAGAACCAGCGCCGCCGCCCCGTCATTGATCGATGACGACGACGCCGCGGTGATCGTCCCGTCCCGCTTGAAAGCCGGTCGCAGGTTGGGGATCTTCGACGGGTCGATCTTCTCCGGCCCCTCGTCGGTCTCCACCGTGATGTCACCCTTGCGGGTCTTCACCGTCACCGGAGTAATCTCCCAGTCGAACGCGCCCTCATCGGCGGCATTCTGAGCGCGGGTGACGCTTTCGATGGCATAGGCGTCCTGCTCGTCGCGGGTGAACTGATATTTCTCCGCACAATCCTCGCCGAAGGTCCCCATCGCCCGACGCTGCCCATTCTGGGTCTCGCCAAAGGGATCTTCCAGCCCATCGAGCATCATGTGATCCAGCATCTGCGTATGCCCGATCCGCGCCCCCGCCCGGCCCGACGGCAGCAGATAAGGCGCGCCCGACATGCTTTCCATGCCGCCCGCCACGACCACCGAAGCCGAGCCCGCAACAATCGCGTCATGGGCCTGCATGACCGATTTCATCCCCGATCCGCAGACCTTCGACACCGTGGTGCAAGGCGTGGCCACGGGAATGCCCGCACCCAGCGAAGCCTGCCGCGCCGGTGCCTGCCCAAGACCTGCGGGCAGCACATTGCCCATCAGCACTTCTTCCACTGCGTCGGGCGCGAGCCCCGCATCCTCAAGCGCGGCCCGGATCGCCGCGGCGCCAAGCTCGGTCGCGGGCACCGCCGCGAGCCGCCCCTGAAACGCACCCAAAGGCGTCCGTGCCGCGCCGCAGATCATGATCGGGTCCGACTGCGATCCATCCATTGTCACTCTCCTTTGCCCTGCGCCCAGGCCGGTTTGCGTTTCTCCAGAAAAGCCGCGATGCCTTCGCGCGCCTCGGCGCTTTCCCAGGCCTCGGCCAGCCGGTCGATTGTGGCCTCGATCACCGTGCTGTCAATGGTCGGCCCCAGTGCCCGAGTGAGACGTTTCGCCCGTCCCACCGCGCCGCGCGGCAGGCTCAGATACGGCGCAACCTCGGCCTCGATGGCATCATCCAACCCCGAAACCGGCACCACCCGGGCCACCAGATCCAGATCCCTTGCCTCCTCCGCCCCGAAGATCCGCGCATTCATGAAGACCCGCCGCGCCCGCGCCTCGCCCATCCGGGCCATGACATAGGGCGAAATCGTCGCCGGGATCAGCCCCAGCCGGGTTTCGGTCAGCCCGAAGCGCGCCTCGTCGGAGGCAATCGCCACATCACAGACCGAGGCCATGCCGACCCCGCCGCCAAGTGCCACCCCTTCGATCCGCCCGATCAGCGGCACCGGCATTTCATTCAAGGCCCGCAACATATGCGCCAACCGCCGCGCCTCGCGCCGCCGCGTCTTCGCATCCGCTTCGATCTGGGCCTGCATCCAGGTCAGATCCCCGCCCGCACAAAACGTGCCCTCGGCGCCGGACAACACCACCGCCCGGATCTCCTCGCGCCGCCCGGCGTCTTCGGCGAAGGCCATCAGCGTGTCCATCATCGTCGCATTCAGCGCGTTTTTCCGCGCCGGATTGTCGAGCACCAGCGACGCGATCCCGCGGGTGTCCACCTCGATCCGAATGCCGTCACCCATGGCGCAACCCTTTCGCAAACCGCGCCGCTTCCTTCAGTGCCGCCCGGTTCAGCCCGGTCTCGAACCCTTCGGCCTCCACCATTTCGACCACGGTCTCGGTCGCCACATTGCCCTCGGCGCCCGGTGCATAGGGACAGCCGCCGAGCCCCCCCACCGAGGCATCGAAGGTCCGCAGCCCCAGGGCAAGGCTTGCCCGGATATTGTCCAGCGCGCGCCCGTTGGTGTCGTGGAAATGGCCGGCCATTTCGCTGGCGGACATATGGGCCATCACCGCCTCCAGCATCGCTGTCACCCGCTCGGGCGTGCCCTTGCCGATGGTGTCGCCGAGCGAGATCTCATAGCATCCCATCGCCTTCAATTCCCGCGCCACATCCGCCACCGCCTCGGGCGCCACCTCGCCTTCATAGGGGCAATCGGTCACGCAGGAGACATAGCCGCGCACCGGCACGCCGGCCTCCAGGGCGCGTGCCACCACCGGGCGGAAACGGTCGAGACTCTCGGCAATCGAACAGTTGATGTTCTTCTGGCTGAAGGTTTCGGAGGCCGCACCAAACACCGCCACCTCATCCGCCCCGGCGGCCAGCGCCCGTTCAAGGCCAGTCATGTTGGGCGTCAAAGCGGTGTAGGCGACCCCTTGTCGGCGGTGAATGCCTGCCATGACCTCTGCCCCGTCCGCCATCTGGGGCACCCATTTGGGGGAGACGAAACTTGCGGTTTCGATCTTTCTCAGCCCTGCTGCCGTCAGCCGGTCGACCAAGGCCACCTTGTCCACCGTGGGGATCTTGTAGGGTTCGTTCTGCAGCCCGTCGCGCGGCGCCATTTCAAAGATCAGGACCGTCTCGCTCATTCGGTTTCCTCCAGCAGGATCAGCACCGCGCCCTGTTCGACCTGGGCCCCCGCTTCCGCGCCGACCATTGCGATCACCCCGTCGCGGGGGGCCACCAGCCGGTGTTCCATTTTCATCGCTTCGATCACCATCAGCCCATCCCCTTGAAAGACCGTGGCCCCGGGGCTTGCCGATACGGTGACGACGCGGCCCGTGAGCGGGGCCAGGACGGCATCGGCACTGTTGGCTGCGACCTCCGCCCCCGGGATTTTGCGGGGGAAACTCCGGCAAAGGCCCGCGCGGTCGATCAGAACCTCGGTTTCCGTGACATGAACAAAGGCCCGATGGCGGCGCCCGTTCTCCACGGCACTCAGATGGTCGCCGGTACAGGCCAGCCCGGTCAGGGTGATCGGGCCCTCGGGGGTGTCGACCAGCGCGCCGCCCTCAGTCATGCGGAGCGTGACAATGCCTGCGTCGAATTGCACCTGACGGCAGGCCGGGCCGAAATGCCGGTAGCCGGGCACCGCGCCCTCAATGGCAAGGGCGGCGAAGGCGAAGTTCAGCGCCCCTGCCCCGGGTGTTTCAACCAGCGCTTCGCCGCGCCGTGCGATGAGCCCGGTGTCCACGGCGGCTGCGGCAAAATCCGCGTCCCGCGCCAGCCGGATCAGCACATCGCGGTTTGTCACCAACCCGGCGATCCGCGTGGTTTCAAGCGTGCGGGCAAGGTTGCGCAGAGCCGCCTCCCGGTTCGGCCCATGGGTGATCACCTTGGAAATCATCGGATCGTAATGGGGCGTGATCACGTCGCCTGCGCGCACCCCGGTGTCGATCCGCGCGCCTCCGCCAAAACTCAGATGCTCCAGCCGCCCGGTGGCCGGCAGGAAGCCCGCGCCCGGGTCTTCCGCATAGAGCCGCGCCTCGAACGCATGGCCGTTGAGAGAGAGATCCGTCTGGGCAAAGGGCAAGGGCGCACCCGCCGCGACGCCGAGTTGCAGCGCCACCAGATCCAGGCCGGTGACCGCTTCGGTCACGGGATGCTCCACCTGCAGCCGGGTGTTCATTTCCATGAACCAGAAACAGCCGGGTGCCGGATAGGCGGCGCCATCGACGATGAATTCCACCGTGCCTGCGCCCCGATACTCAACCGCCTTGGCCGCGGCCACGGCCGCCGCTCCCATGGCGGCGCGCAGCTCATCGGTCATGCCAGGCGCCGGCGCTTCCTCGATCACCTTCTGATGGCGGCGCTGGAGCGAGCAGTCGCGTTCAAAGAGATGGACGATATTGCCCTCGGCATCGCCAAACACCTGCAGCTCGATATGGCGCGGCGCGGTGATGTATTTCTCAATGAGGCACGCCGGATCGCCGAAACTCGCCTCTGCCTCGCGCGAAGCTGAGGTGAGTGCTTCGGCGAAATCCTCCGCCCGCTCCACCAGCCGCATCCCCTTGCCCCCGCCGCCTGCGCGGGCCTTGATAAGCACCGGATAACCGATGGCTGCCGCCTCCCGCGCCAGACGTTCGGGATCCTGATCGGCCCCGTGATAGCCCGGCACCACCGGCACGCCTGCGGCCTCCATCACCGCCTTCGCGCGGTCCTTCAGCCCCATGGCCCGGATCGCGTCGGCCGAGGGGCCGACAAAGATCAGACCGGCCGCCTCCACGGCTTCCACAAACTCGGGGTTTTCCGACAGGAAGCCATAGCCGGGGTGGATCGCATCGGCGCCGGTCGCCTTTGCCGCCTCCAGGATGATGTCGCCGCGCAGGTAGCTTTGGGAGACCGGCGCCGGGCCGATCCGGACCGCCTCATCGGCCATCTCCACATGGAGCGCGCCCGCATCCGCGTCAGAATGCACCGCCACGGTGGCGATGCCCAATTCACGGCAGGTCCGGATGATCCGGCAGGCGATTTCGCCCCGGTTGGCGATGAGGAGTTTGGTGATCTGCATCTGCACTTTCCTCACATCCGGAACAGACCGAACTTGGTCTCGCCGATCGGCGCATTGAGCGCGGTGGCGAGCGACAGGCCCAGCACCTCGCGCGATTTGCGCGGATCGATGATCCCGTCATCCCAAAGTCGCGCGCTGGCATAGAGCGGGTGGCTTTGTTCGGCGAACATCGCCTCGGTGGGCGCGCGGAAGGCGGCCTCTTCGGCGTCGGACCAGCTTTCGCCGCGCTTTTCCAGCGCCTGACGTTTGACCAATGCCAGCGTCTGCGCCGCCTGCGCGCCCCCCATCACCGCGATCCGCGCGTTGGGCCAGGACCACAAAAAGCGCGGCCCGTAAGCGCGCCCCGCCATGCCGTAATTGCCCGCCCCATAGGAGGCGCCGACGATCATGGTGATCTTGGGCACGGCGGTGGTCGACACCGCCGTCACCAGCTTGGCCCCGTGCCGCGCAATGCCACCGGCCTCGGCCTGGCTGCCGACCATGAAGCCGGTGATGTTCTGCAGGAAGACAAGAGGGATCCGCCGCTGGGAACAGAGTTCCACGAAATGGGCCCCCTTCTGGGCGCTTTCGGAAAAGAGCACGCCGTTGTTGGCGATGATGCCCACGGGAATGCCAAAGACATGGGCGAAACCGCAGACCAGGGTTTCGCCGAACCGCGCCTTGAATTCGTCAAAGCGCGAGCCGTCGACAAGGCGCGCGATCACTTCGCGGATGTCGTAGGGAATGCGCGGATCGGCGGGGATGACACCCATGATCTCGGCCGGGTCATAGGCCGGCGGCTCGATCACGGCGCGGTTGGGCAAGGCATCATGGGGCGCGCCGAGATTGGCGACGATGCGGCGGGCGATGGCAAGCGCATGGGCGTCGTCTTCGGCCAGATGATCGGCCACGCCGGAGGTGGCGGTGTGCATCTCGCCGCCGCCCAGCTCTTCGGCGGTCACATCCTCGCCGGTGGCGGCTTTCACCAGCGGCGGGCCTGCAAGGAAGATCGTGCCCTGATTGCGCACGATGATCGTCTCGTCGCTCATGGCGGGCACATAGGCGCCGCCCGCCGTGCAGGAGCCCATGACCACGGCGATCTGGGGAATGCCCTCGGCGGACATCTGGGCCTGATTGTAGAAGATCCGGCCGAAATGGTCGCGGTCGGGAAAGACCTCATCCTGATTGGGCAGGTTGGCGCCGCCTGAATCCACCAGATAGACGCAAGGCAGCCGGTTTTCCCGGGCGATTTCCTGGGCGCGCAGGTGCTTTTTCACGGTCAGCGGGTAATAGGTGCCGCCCTTCACCGTCGCGTCATTGGCCAGCACCATCACATGGCGCCCGGCCACCAGACCGACGCCGGCAATGGCACCTGCGGCCGGGATCTCGCCTCCATAAAGGCCGTGGGCGGCGAAAAGGCCAACCTCGAGAAAGGGCGAGCCGGGGTCCAGAAGCCCCTCCACCCGGTCGCGCGGCAGCATCTTGCCTCGGGCCAGATGGCGCTCCCGCGACCTTGCTGAACCGCCGGCAAGTGCCGCCTCGGCCGCCACCGTCGCCTCGGCCAGTTGCGCTTCCATCGCCGCGCGATTGGCGGCAAAGTCTTCCGATCCGGGCGCAATGGCGCTTTGCAGTTTCATGGAACCTCCCTGGCCCGCCGGCGCCATCGGGCCCCGCCAGAACTGATTAAATGAATGACCGTTCATTTAACCCAGGTCAAGCCCTTCCCCCGCCCCACCATTCTGTTTCCCCTTGAACCCGGGCCCGCGCTGCTCCTTAACTGGCAAAAAATCCGGGAGCCCCCATGCCTCAAGATCTGGCGGTTTATGCCAAAAAGAAGAAGATTCAGTTCTTCCTGTTCAGTTTCACCGATCTCTTCGGTCAGCAGCGCGGCAAACTCGTGCCGGCCTCGGCGATTGGAGAGATCCAGAAAAGCGGCGGCGGGTTTGCGGGCTATGCCACCTGGCTCGACATGGAAGCCTCGGACCCGGATCTGATGGCCCTGCCCGACAGCGACCGGGTGGTGCAATTGCCGTGGAAACCGGAGGTGGCCTGGGTTCCCTGCGATCTCTGGGCCGGTGACGAACCGGTGGCCCAGTCGCCACGCGGGATCCTGAAGCGGCTGATGGCCGAAGCGGAGGCGGACAATCAGGTGATGCTGACCGGGGTGGAGCCGGAGTTTTACCTGATCGACCCCGAGGGCGCGACGATTTCCGATCCCCGCGACACCGAGGCGAAACCGTGCTTCGACCAGGCCGCCCTGATGCGTCGCTACGATGTGGTGGCCGAAATCTCCCGCCACATGGATGCGCTGGGCTGGGGTGTCTACCAGATCGACCACGAAGACGCCCATGGCCAGTTCGAAATCAACTGGGATTATGCCGATGCGCTGACCACCGCCGACCGGCACGCCCTGTTCAAGATCATGGTCAAGGAAGTGGCCGCCGCCCATGGGTTGCGCGCCACCTTCATGCCGAAACCGTTCCTGCATCTGGCCGGCAATGGCTGTCACGCCCATATCTCGCTCTGGACCAAGACCCGCAAAAAGGCGCTGTTTTCCGACAAATCCGACGAGATGGGACTGTCGGACGCGGGCTATCACTTCATCGGAGGGCTGATCAAACATGGCGCCGCCCTCTCGGCGCTGATGCTGCCCACGGTGAACAGTTACAAACGGGTGAATGCCTCGACCACCGCGTCGGGCGCGTCCTGGGCCCCGAATGCGATTTCCTATGGCGGCAACAACCGCAGCCACATGGTCCGCATCCCGGCGCCGGGGCGGCTGGAGTATCGCCTGGCCGATGGGGCGGTGAACCCCTACCTGCTGCAGGCCGGCATTCTGGCCGCCGGACGGCTGGGGATGGAACATCGGGCAAACCCCGGGACGCGCTGCGATTTTGACGCTTACAAACAGCCGGAAAAGCTCAAGCGCCACGGCAAACTGCCGCTCAACATGCTCGATGCCCTGCGGGTCTTTGAGGCCGATGAAAGGTTCTGCGCCGCCATGGGCGAGGATTTTTCGAAAGGCTATGTGAAGCTGCGTCAGGCGGACTGGGCGCGCTTTGCGGCCCATCTGACCGATTGGGAACAGCAGACCACACTCGATTGCTGAAATGAATAAGGCCCGCCGAGAGGCGGGCCTTTTCTGTGGTCTGATCCTGCGATCACATGCGCGAGGCGACGTTTTCCCAGTTCACCAGGTTGTCGAGGAAGTTCGTGAGATAGGCCGGACGCTTGTTCCGGAAGTCGATGTAGTAGGAATGTTCCCACACGTCGCAGCCCAGCAGCGCGGTCTGGCCGAAGCACAAGGGGTTCACGCCGTTTTCTGTCTTGGTGACCGCGAGCGAACCGTCGGCGTTCTTCACCAGCCAGGCCCAGCCCGAGCCGAACTGCCCGGCCCCTGCAGCGGAGAATTGCGATTTGAATTCCTCGACCGAGCCGAAGCTTTCTTTCAGGGCCGCTTCCAGCTCACCGGGCATGGCGCTGTCGCCGGGGCCCATCATTTCCCAGAACTGGTTGTGGTTCCACAGCTGGGAGATGTTGTTGAAAATGCCGTTCTGGGCGACCGCATTGGCGTCATAGGTGCCGGTGATGATCTCTTCGAGGCTCTTGCCGTCCCATTCGGTGCCCGCGATCAGCTTGTTGCCATTGTCCACATAGGCCTTGTGGTGCAGGTCATGGTGATATTCCAGCGTCTCGGCGCTCATGCCTTTCGCGGCCAGCGCGTCATGGGCATAGGGAAGATCGGGAAGTTCAAAAGCCATCGGTCGGCCCCCTCTGTTGGTTGTCTGCCCTCTACCTGATGCGCCCGGGCGCATGGGTCAAGCGTTTGCAGACAAGTTTCGGGGCCTTCGGTGATTTTCCGGCAGAAACCGGGCGCATTGCGCCAGGTGCCCGGCCCTGGTCAATTGCCGACGGCGGCCGTTTTGAGGGCAAACTGGACCTGATATCTGGTAGGGGCCAGTTCCCGGATCCGGTCGAAACTCCCATCCCGTTTCATCTCTTCAAAGGCCGCTTCCAGCTCCGGGACCAGGCTCTTGTGACGTTTGTGGATGAACGCATAAAGCCCGATATCGACAATCGGAATGGAGCTGATCTGATCGCCGAACCCTTCGATCCGCGCCGCGCGAAATTCGCCCAGCACGCGGTCGGAGCCGACACCGTCAATCCGCCCCTTGTGGAGAAGCTGAAAGGCCCAGTTCACGTCAGGGATCTCGATCAGGTTGAGCGCCTCGCGTCCGCCGAGCATCGCCTTGTAGATCCGGTGACCCGGCACATAGGACACGGTCCGCCCGTCCAGATCATCCAGCGTCTCGAGCCCTTCCCCCTTGCGGGTGACCACGACGATTTCAAGCTTGCGCAGCTCGGTCTCGATCCGGATCAGGTTCGGGTATTTTCCGTTGCTGATCTCGAGAAAATTCTTCACCCGAAAGAGTTCACCATCGGTTTCGCCCGTATTCGACGACAGAAGCGAGCGCCGCGCGGAATGGAATTCCGCCTCGAACGGATGACCGATCCTGCGGAAGGCCTCTTTCAGCAGGTCATGGCTGACCATGGAGTTGAGTGCATCCAGTTCCATGGCGGACGAGAAGCGGATCGGCTCTTCCGCCCGTGCCGGAGTTGCTGCGATCAACAGGAGGAAACACGCCAGTTTCAGCTGTCGCAGAATATCCCAATGCGAAAACATGTATCGACCTCCGTCGCGCCCCCACATCAGGCGACGCTAGGAATCGAAATGTTACTAATGGATTAAGGAGGATAAAGAGCCCTGCGGGCCTCCGCTTTTTTCGCTGCCATGCCAATGGTGCGCGCGATCCCCCAGAGCGCCCTGCACGCCGTTATTCGTCAGGACGGGATCGTACGAGTTTTCAACGGCTCAAACGCCACACCCGATGCCGCACAGGCCGGACGGCCTGCCGCATTGGCGCCACCTATGAGCATTCCTCATTCAACGAAGAAACCCACTTCGCTGCCCGGCTCGGCGGCCTTGGCCAGAAGGCCCGCCACATAATCACCCACCGACCGGAACGCCACCACCATGGCGCAATCGTCCGCTTCGAACCAGAAGGCGGCGGGCACCTGGGCAAGCCGGGTGCGCCGGACCCGGCCCACGGGCAGGCTTGATCCGCGCAGATCGGCCGGCGAAAGCTTGGCCAGGACTTCGCGCAACAGCGCCGACCGGCCGGTCAGCCGGAAGGCGGCCCGCGCGTCCGAGACATTCACCACCAGTGCATGCTCGTCTTTCAGAGCCTCGGCCAGTTGCGCGACCAGTGCATCGGCTTCCCCGTGGGCTGAGGTCAGCATCAGTTCGTCGGGCGACATCCAAAGGGTGGCCGCCGCGCCCTGCCCCGTGGCCATGCCCGGCTCTGGCAGGCTGCGCCCGGCGGCACTCAACGCCGTCTGGAGCGCCGGGAGGCCCTGGTCGCAGCGCAGGGTGATCATCCCCAGGGGCGCTGCATCGGTGATCTGGATCAAGGGCTTAGACATTCTGTTTCTCCCCGTCCGGGTCGTAGAAAATCGGGCTGACGATCTTGGCCGCAATCGGCTCGCCATCCAGCGTCGGGAAGCTGACCACCTGGCCCATGCGGTCGGGCCCGTTTTCGATCAGCCCCATGGCAATGCCGCGTTCGAGCGTCGGCGAATAATAGGTCGAGGTGACCCGGCCCTGGGTGTTTTTCTGACCATTGGCATTGCTGCCCTCGGCCGAAGCATAGGCCCCATCGGGCAGGACCGAGCCGTCGAGGGTTTCGAGCCCGACCAGTTGCCAGCGTTTCGGGTCGACCATGTGCGCGCGCTGTTGGGCGCGTTTGCCCAGGAAATCCTCTTTCTTCTTCGAGATCGCCCAGTGCAGGCCCAGATCCTGCGGGATCACCGTGCCGTCGGTTTCGTCACCGATCATGATGAAACCCTTTTCGGCCCGCATGATATGGAGCGCCTCGGTGCCGTAGGGGGTGACGTTGTGCTCCTGCCCCGCTTCGATCAACCGGTCCCAGAGCGCCTGCCCCTGCGAGGCCGGAACGGCGATTTCATAGGAGAGTTCGCCCGAGAAGGAGATGCGGAAGACCCGGGCGGGGATATTGCCCAAGGCGCCTTCGGACCAGGCCATGAAGGGCAGCGCCTCTTGGCTGAGATCCATGGTGCCGCCGAGGGCTTGCAGCACTTCGCGCGCCTTCGGACCCACGACCGCGATTTGCGCGTAATGTTCAGTGAGGTTGGCCACATAGACCTTCCAGTCCCACCATTCGGTTTGCAGCCATTCTTCCATCGCCGCATGGATGCGATCCGCGCCGCCCGAGGTGGTGTGGCAAAGCCAGGTATCGTCGTCGATCCGGGCGACCACGCCATCATCGGTCAGGAATCCGTTTTCCGTGCACATCAACCCATAGCGGCATTTGCCCGGTTTCAGCGTCGACATCATGTTGGTGTAGAGCATGTCGAGGAAGCGCCCCGCATCGGGGCCTTTCACGACAAGCTTGCCGAGGGTCGAGGCATCGAGCAGGCCGAGTGACGTGCGGGTAGCGTTTACCTCGCGGATCACCGCCTCTTCGACGCTTTCGCCTGCCTTCGGATAGGCATAGGGGCGGCGCCAATGGCCGACCGGTTCCCAATGGGCGCCGTTGGCCTCGTGCCAGTCGTGCATGGGCGTCTTGCGCAGGGGCTGGAACAGATCGCCGCGCGCCTCGCCTGCGATGGAGCCCAGGGTGATCGGCGTATAGGGCGGGCGGAAGGTGGTGGTGCCGACCGCCGGGATCGGCATGTCGAGTTCCTTCGACAGCACGGCGAGGCCGTTGATATTGCTGAGCTTCCCCTGATCGGTCGCCATGCCGAGCGTGGTGTAGCGCTTGGTATGCTCGACGCTTTCATAGCCTTCGCGGGCGGCCAGTTCGACGTCTGAAACCTTGACGTCATTCTGGAAATCGAGCCAGGCCTTGGCACGTTTCACGTAAGGCGCGGTTTCCGGCATCAGCCAGATCGGAGCGGTGGGGCCACGGGTTTCCGCTTCCGCCTCGGCGGCCTGCCCTGCCCCGTCATGCCCCAAAGCCCGGGCGGCGGCTGCGCCGGCATCAAAGGCATCGAGCAGCGTTTCGCGCAGGGTCATCGCGCCCGAGGCGGTGCCGGCCGTGGCGACCATGGTTTCGCCCGATGCGCCCTTGGGCGCGCGGTCGGGATCGGGGCGGAAATGGGCTTCGGCCTCGTCCCAGGTGAGCTTGCCGCCCGCATGGGACCAGAGATGCACCACGGGCGACCAGCCGCCCGACATGGCCACACAATCGGCCTTGAATTCCTGGGTCGCGGCGCCGTCGCTGTCCTGGCGGCAGGCATGGACCGCCTCGACCCGGGTCTTGCCGGTGACGCTGGCGATGCCGTGGCCGGTGAGAATGCGGATGCCTGCGGCGCGGGCCTCTTCCACCAGCGGGCCTGTGGCCTCGTCGCGGGCATCCAGAATGGCGGGCACATCGAGACCGGCATCTTTGAGGGTCAGCGCGGTCCGATAGGCGTCGTCATTGTTGGTGACGACCACGGTGCGCTGACCGGGGGTGACGCCGAAATTGACGACATAATCGCGCACGGCCGAGGCGAGCATCACACCGGGCAGGTCATTGCCTGCGAAACTCAGCGGACGTTCGATGGCGCCTGTCGCGGTGATGGTGCGGCCTGCGCGCACCTTCCAGAGGCGGTGGCGCGGTCGGCTGGCGTCGGGCGCATGGTCGGTCAGCCGTTCGTGCAGCAGAACATAGCCATGGTCATAGACGCCGACACCCATGCAGCGGGCGCGGAGCGTGACATTGGGCAG
>JAOXSD010000113.1 GCA_025800205.1 Silicimonas sp.
CGGCCATTCCAACGGGGCAGAACAGATCGCCGCCCGCGCCCGCGATGCGGGCATGGAAATCACCTATGAAGGCATCCGCCTGACGCCTTCGGAAATCGTCACGGCGGCGAAAGAAAGCAACGCCCATGTGGTCGGCCTGTCGATCCTTTCGGGCTCGCACCTGCCGCTTGTCGAAGAGACGCTCACCGAAATGCGCGAAGCAGGCCTGTCCGAAACGCCCCTCGTCGTCGGCGGCATCATCCCCGACGATGACGCCAAACGCCTGCTGGCCATGGGCGTCGCCCGGGTCTACACGCCCAAGGATTTCGAACTGAACCGCATCATGTTCGACGTGGTGGCACTGGCGGGCGGCGAGGCGGTCGCGGCCGAATAACCGCCAAACTTCCCCTACGTCAATTTATCGCCTATCCTGCCGGATGGGGGGACATGATGGGGAAGACCTTCGACGCCGGGGATCTGAGCGATCTGATCGGGGTGGTCTATGAGGCCGCGCTGGAAAACAACCAGTGGCAAAGCCTGATCACCCGCGTCACCGACATGTTTCCCGGCTTCTTCGGCTGGACCAGCTCGTTTCACGATGAATACTGGCTCGGCATGTATACCGCCGACGGGTTCAACGACCTCCTGTTGGAACGCTGGGATACCGAGCGCGGCGACGAGGATCAGGTGTTCACGGAAATGCCCGATGAGCTCAACGACATGCGCCGGGTCCAGCGCACCCGTCAGATGCCCACGCTGGGTGGCATCCTGAAATCGCGCGAGGTTTTCACCGACGCCGAACTCCAGTCCTTCAACTTCTATCAGCAGAAGATGAAGCCAATGGGCATCGGCCATTGGCTCGGCCTCGCCTTTGCCGTCTCCGGGCCCCGTTATGCCACCATCGCCTTTGCCGAAATCGACTCGATGCCGGTGGAAAAGGATTACGAGGGGCTGCACGATCTTCTCACCCTCCTATCGCCCCATATCGTCCGCGCCACCCGTCTTGCCCGCGCGCTTCACCTCGCCAAACAAAGTGCGGATGCCTTCCAGGGCTTTCTCGACGTGGTCGCGGTCCCGCTGGTGGTCTGTGATGGCGACGGGCTGGTGCAGTTCGGCAATGCGGCAGGCCAGCGGCTGATCGCCCGGGGCTCTGCGCTGAAGCAAAGCGCGCGCGGTCGCATCAGCCTGGCCGACCCCCATGACACCGACCGGCTGTTCCAGTGTTTCCGCAGCATCGAAGACAGCCAGACGCCAACCGGCCTGCGCATCGAAGATGAGATGGGCCCCCTGTCGCTCTGCATCGCGCCCTTCCATCCTCGCATGTCACCCGAGGCCCAGGCGGACCGGCACATCTTTGAGAACCGCACGCTCTATGCGATCTTTGCGGGCACCGAGGGCGAAGCGCGGGTGAACCCGGGCCTGTTGCAGGATGTCTTCGGCCTGACCCCGCGCGAAGCGCAGGTCTGTTCCCTGATCGTCGCGGGCAAGACACCAGCCGAAATCGCACGCAGCGACGGGCTGGCCGAAAAAACCGTCCGCAATCAGGTGCAATCCGTGCTGGAAAAAGTGGGCGTGAACGCGACCGGGGCCCTGAGCGAGGCCCTGTCGGTGTTCCGGATCGTCGGGGCCATATCCGACCCCGACGACCCGGCGCTCTTCACGCCCGAGGCGGGCCTGTTCAGCCACCGCTTGCGCGAGCCGAACAGGTAACGGCCTCAGACCATGATCCGGCCGCGTTCGTATTCCACCGAGCTGGGCATGCCCGCCAGATGGGTGATGATCGAATTCCAGATCCCCAAAGCCTGGGCCTGACCGGCGGCGGCCATCTCGGCGGTCTCATAGTTCGCCACCACGACCCCCTTGCCATCGCCGCTCCAGACCACCTGCATCCGGACCATGCCGGGGATCTCCTTGATCTTGACGGCGATCCCATCGAGCTCGGCTTCGATGGCCGCAATGTCGGTGGCCTCGAAAGCCGTCACACGGGTGTGCATCAGTTCATCGTCAGCGAGCCGAGCACGTCGAGCTTGCTGTCCCCGTTTTCCGGATTGGTGAGCGAGGTGAAGGTGCCGCCGCCGCTGGCGCCCGCGAACTTTCCGGTGCCGCCCGACACATACCAGGTGCCCGCAGTGGCCCGCTCGGGCGTCATGCCGACTACATTCCAGGGGCCGAACCAGCTGTCGCCGTCGCCATCGGTCCAGATGCACATGCCATTGCCCTGGGCGCCCGCCCCCATGGTCACCTGCATCGCCCCCATGCAATTGCCCGTCATTCCGGCCACCGGCGTGCCATTGTCGGGCATGGTGAATTTTGAATTCAGGTCAATGTACATATGGCTGTCACCCAGCGGAATATACTGGTTCTCGGCCTTGCCCACGGTCGCCCCCGACACATCGTAGGACATGCCTTCCGCGTGCAAGACACCGGCGCCGGCAAACAGAGCCATCAAAGCAAACGTCTTCATTCCTTAAACTCCCAATTGCATGGTCAATCGATGCCGTTCCTCCCGCGCATCGAAGACGGGTGAAATGACGTTAGGGAGGGATGGGCGGGGGCACATGGGCAAAATTGCCCAAAACGCCCCGGGCTCAGAACAGGAAATCACCTGCATCGAGCAGGCCGCTATCAACCCCCACAAGGGTGATCTGATCGCCCCCGCCTGCGGTCAGGGTGATCACGCTGTTGGCGCCGTCGGCCGTGATCACCAGATCGGACAGCCCCGTGACAGATGCCATCAGGGTGAAGTCGAGCAGATCCATCCCGTCGGCGAAGTCGTTCACCCGGTCTCGGCCGAACCCCGCCTCGAAGATGAAACGATCCGCGCCGCCTTCGCCCTTGAGGAAATCATCCCCGGTGCCGCCGCGCAGACTGTCCGCGCCAGCGCCGCCGATCAGCGCATCATTGCCCGCATTCCCCAGCATCAGGTCATCGCCCGAGGCGGCGAAGAACGTGTCATTGCCGGCGCCGCCGATCATGCTGTCATCGCCGCCCCGCGTGTCAAAGACCAGATCGGTGCTCAGCCCGGTGGCATCGACCACATCATCGCCGAGATAGCCATTGACCCGCTCGACCCCGACCCAGGCGCCCACTGCGATGGAGAGGCCCGCCGCCTGGTTGATCACCGCCGTGTCATAGCCGCTGCCGCCGTCGCTGACCACGTCGCCCACCTGTTCAATGAGGAGGATGTCATCGCCATCGCCGCCGAAATAGGTGTCATTGCCGCCATCGCCGCGCAGCCGGTCGGCGCCGCCACCGCCGATCAGCCGGTCATTGCCAGTGCCACCGCCCAGCGTATCAGCCCCCGCCGTGCCGGTCATCACATCATCGCCGCCCTCGCCCAGCAGGATCAGCCCCGGATCGGCGCTGGCGGCATTGAGGGAATCGTTGCCATTGCCGGCAATCACCCGCTCGACCCCCGACCACCCAGCGAGGTTGATCGCCGTGCTGCCTGCGCCAAGGGCGATATAGGCCTCGTCATAGCCCGCGCCTCCGGTATCGGTGACCAGATCGCCTTCGGCAATCGTATAGCGGTCCGACCCCTCGCCGCCATCCATGGAATCCGCGCCCGCATCGCCGATGATCGTGTCGCTGCCCGCCCCGCCCAGGAGCGTGTCATCGCCCGCATCGCCCACCAGCACGTCATGCCCCGCGCCCGCGCTCACGTGATCATCGCCGGAGGCGGCGAAAAACGTATCCGCACCGGAGCCGCCGATCATCGTGTCATTGCCGCCCCGCGTGTCAAAGACAAGCGCGGTGGTCAGACCGGTCGCATCGATGACATCATCGCCGGTGAAGCCGTTGACCCGCTCGACCCCAACCCAAGCGCCCACGGCAATCGAAAGGCCCGCCGCCTGGTTGATGATCGCCGTGTCATAGCCGCTGCCGCCGTCGGTCACCACGTCGCCCACCTGTTCGATCAGAAAGGTGTCGTTGCCCGCGCCGCCCTGATAGCTGTCATTGCCGCCATCACCGCGCATCCGGTCCGCGCCGCCGCCGCCGTTGAGTTGATCGGCGCCGGAGCCGCCCGAGATCGTGTCTGCGCCCGCCGTGCCGATCAGCACATCATCGCCGCCCTGGCCCCAAAGCACAGCACCAGCCGCACCCCCCGAAGCATCGAGCGTGTCGTCGCCCTCCCCCGCAATGATCCGCTCCAGCCCCGACCACCCGGCCAGATCGATGGCGGTGCTGCCCGCGCCAAGCGCCATATAGGCCTCGTCAAACCCGCTGGCACCGGTGTCGGTGACCAGATCGCCGGTGCCGATCGTGTAGCGGTCGCCGGCATCGCCGCCATCCATGGAATCCGCGCCCGCATCGCCGATCAGCGTGTCATTTCCCGCCCCTCCCAGAAGCGTGTCATCGCCACTGGCCCCGACCAGCGTGTCGCGCCCGCCACCTGCGATCAGCAGGTCGTCGTTTTCATGGCCAAAAAGCCGGTCGTCGCCCGCCCCGCCATCAAGCGTGTCATTGCCCCAGCCGCCCAGAAGCGTGTCCTGGCCTGCGCCGCTGCTGACATTGTCCGCACCCGATTCCGCGGCGATGGAATCATTGCCCGCCGCCGTGACGAAGATGTTGGCAGCCCCATTGCCCAGGGCGGTGACATCGAAATCGCCCAGAAGCGTGTAATTCTCGATCCGGGCCAGACTGTCGACACCGCTGGCGCCGCTGTTCAGAAAATGACTGCCAGCGGTCAGATCGACGGTCACGGTCAGGGACCCGCCCGGCTCCGCGCGCAGATCCTCGACCAGCGTGTCGCTGCCGTTGCCGCCGTCGAGATCGTCACTGCCATCGGAACTGCCCGAGGCCAGCCAGAACGTGTCATCCCCATCGTCGCCCAGGGCCGTGTCATTGCCGGCCCCGTCGAAAATCACATCCGCCCCGGGGCCCGCCGCGATCAGATCATCCCCGATTCCCGCAAAGATCGTGTCGTTGCCATTGCCACCGGTAAAGGTATCGTTACTCATCGCCGTCCCTCACATAGCCCGGGCGGGACTGTTGCAAATAGGTTTTAAGGCCGGGTTAAGCGGCGCCGGGCCAGCAGCGTTAACGCTTTCTTATGCTTGGCGGATTACCCAAGGGCCCTGCCGATCGTCGGATTTGTGCAAGGTGCCCGTCATGTTGACTGCCTGGGTTCAGGACCAGCCACCGGCCGAAGACCTGCCCCGCATGCACGGGGAATACGCCCTGCGCGGCGACACCCATCACCGGCAGGGCTTTCTTGAGGTGTTCGGCCATCCGCTGATCGTGGATCCGGATCTGCGCTTTGACCGCGATCTGATCATTCTGGCCTTCTCCAACCGCTCCGGCTCCAACCATCTGGCCGAGATGATCAGCGGCGGGCCGCAGATCTACGGGTTCCGCGAGGACCTGAACCGCGAACAGGTGAGTTTCCGTGCAAGAACCCACGGGGTAGCGACGTTGAGCGAGGATCTGCGCTTCATCGAACAGCATCAGGCCAAGCCCGGCGCCGCGTTCGGGATCAAGGCGTCTGCCGAACAGATCCGGCTGATCTACCAGACCGGGATGCAGCGCTGTTTTCGCCGCTGCCGGATCATCCGTTCGCGGCGACGGGACCGGATCGCCCAGGCGGTTTCGCTGTTCGTGGCCCAGCGCACCCGGCAATGGAGTTCGCAGATGCAGGCCCGGGACGCCTGTCTCGACTATGATCTGCCCGCGCTCCGGCGGCGGCTGGACAGCATTCAGAACATGGAAAGCGCGCTGGATCTGGTGTTGAGCACGCTCGATCAACCGGTCTGCGACATCTATTACGAGGATCTTTGCGACACGCCCGCCGCGGTGCTGGCGGAGCTTTCGGGCTTTCTGGGTTTTCCGCTGGAACGGCCGAAAGACCGGCCCCGGCTGCAAAAGCAAAGCTCCCCCGAAAAGACCGCATTGGTGGCGCGGTTTCGGGCGGAACTGGCGCAAGGCTGGGGGCTCGCCCCCGGCGCCACGCCCGGCTAGGCCCGCAGCGCCTCCACCGCCGCCTGCACGCCCGCGCGGGTCAGGTTCAGATCCGCTTCGGTGATCGCGAGCGAAGGATAAAGTTTGCCGGGGGATTTGAAAATGCCATGGGCGCGCAGGGCGGCATTGTAGGTCGCGTTGCGCGCAGGGTCGTCATGGCGGGCGGAGCGGTAGTCCCGGCAGGGCGCATCGGTGAACCAGATATCGAACAGGGTGGCATCGCCGCAGATCTGATGGGGGATGCCGGCCGCGTGCAACGCCTCCGTCTGCATCTTCTGCACCCTCCCGCCAATGTCGCGCAGCCGCTCATAGGCGCCGTCGCGGCGCAGCACCTCCATGGTCTTGAGCCCCGCAGCCGCAGCCACCGGATTGCCCGACAGCGTGCCCAGTTGCATCAGCCATTTGTCGGCACCGACGATGGCCTTGTCGAAATGCGCCATGATGTCCGCGCGCGCGCCCAGGGCCGCCAGAGGGAAACCGCCGCCGATGATCTTGCCCAGGGTGCAGATGTCGGGGATGACGCCATAGCGTTCCTGGGCGCCGCCATAGGCAAGGCGGAAGCCGGTGACAATCTCGTCGAAAATCAGCAGGACGTGGTGCTTGTCGCAAAGATCGCGCAGCCCCTGCAGGTAGCCCGGTTCGGCGGGGATGATCCGCTGCAAAGGCTCGGCGACGATGGCGGCAATGTCGTCATGTTCCTGGAGCAGCGCCTCGACGGCGGCAAGATCGTTGAAGGGCGCGATCAGCATCTGCTCGGCAACGCTTTGGGGGATACCGGCGGAATCGGGCACCGCCTGAGGGAAATTCACGCGGGCCTCGGGCGCGAGACTCATCTGCGCCTCCGCACTCATCCCGTGGTAGCCGCCTTCGAATTTCAGGATCTTGTCGCGCCCCGTATAGGCGCGGGCCAGGCGGATCGCATACATGTCGGCCTCACCGCCGGAGGCCACGAACCGCACCTGCTCGCAACAGGGCACCGCTTCGACAATGGCTTCGGCCAGTTCTATCCCTTTGGAATTGTTTGCGAAAAATGTCATGCCCTTGGGCAGTTGCTCAAGCACGGCCTCCATCACCTCCGGGTGACCGTGACCGAGCAGCATGGGGCCCGAGCCGATCAGGTAGTCGACATATTCGCGCCCATCCTCGTCCCAGACACGGGAGCCTTCGCCGCTGGCGATCACAATGCCGGGGTCGAAATTGCCGAAACCGGCGGCGGGCAGGACAGCGCGGGCGCGGGCGATCCATTCGGATTGGGAGGTGAGTTTCTGCATCAGGAGAGCTCCAGGATGGGGGCGCCGAGCACCTGCGGATCGGGCGTGACACCAAGGCCGGGGCCCTCGGGCGGGGCGATGCGACCATTGCTGCGCGTGGGTGCGTCGGGGCAGATCCGGGGGCCGACATAGGCGGAGAGATCGCAGGTGTTGAGGAGATGGGCCGCGGGCGTCGCGGCGGCGAAATGGAGCGCGGCAGCGGTGACGATATCGGAACCCCAGGTGCATTCGGCGCAGATTTCCGCGCCCAGATGGACGCTGAGATCGCGGGCACGGCGCATCGCTGAAATCCCGCCGAATTTCGACAGCTTCAGCGCCACCGCATCGAGACAGCCGAGGGCATGGGCGCGCAGGAGCGTGGCCATGTCTTGGGCATTCTCGTCGATCTTCATCGGCAGGCCAGTGGCCGCGCGCACGGCGGCGCAATCTTCGAGCGTGGCGCAGGGCTGTTCGAGCATCACGTCGAGATGGGCAACCGCGCGGCCCGTGCGGGTGGCCTGCAAGCGGGTCGCGCCGCAATTCCAGTCGCCATAGACCAAGGGGCCCGGCCCGACCGCCTCACGCACCTTGATCAGCCGTTCGGCGTCCATCGCCCAATCGGCCTCGGTGCCGAGTTTGACCTGGAACTGGCGAATGCCGCTTTCATGCGCCTCGCGGGCAATGCGGGCCATCTCGTCCGGAGCGATACAGGTGATGGAATGGTAGAGCGGCAGGTCAGCCTGCCTCCGCCCACCGAGAAGGGTGTGGAGCGGTTGGTTCACCGCACGGCCGAAGAGATCCCAGAGGGCCATGTCGATGAGCGATTTGGCGTAGGCATGGCCGGGCAGATGAGCCTCGATCCGGTCGATCAGCGCCTCCACCCCCAGGGGCTCGGCGCCCATGAGGACGGGCGCACATTCGGTCACGGCAGCGGGCACGCCCCCGGCATAGGCGGGCAGGTAATGGGGGATCGGACAAACCTCGCCCCAGCCCGCGAGCCCCGTGTCACTGTCGATCCGCAGGATGTGGCTGGTGACCGTGGCGCAGGTCTTGCCCTCGGCCATGTAGTAGGTCTCAAAGCTGGTCAGTTCGACGGACCAGAGGGTGAGGGCGGTGATTTTCATTGCATCACCGGCGTCGGCTCTAGGGTCGCATCCGCGCGCGGGCGCAGGCTTTCGGGGTCATACACCGGTGCGCCGAGGACGCGGGCGGCGCGGGGCTCGCCATGGATGATCACCTGCAGATCGGTGCCCGGCGTGGTGGCCTCGGGTTTGAGATAGGCGAAGGCGAGGATCTTGCCGACGCTGGGGCCGAAGGCGACCGAGGCGGTGGCGCCAACCACATGGCCGTCCCGCAGCACCGCTTCGCCGCCATGGCCATCGGCCACACCATCGGGGTCGATCTCCAGATAGGCGCAGCGCCAGGGCAGATCGCTGTTCAGGGTCAGGTTGCGGCCGATGTAATCCTTGTCGGTGCGGGCGAAACGAAGCACGTCGGCCTCGGCCAGGGTGACTTCGTTGGTGAGTTCGCCGGCCCCTTTGAAGCCTTTTTCCATCCGCATCGCGTTCATGGCGAAGGAGCCGTAATCGGTGAGGCCAAAGGGCGCGCCCGCCTCGGAAAGCGCGGTGTAAACATCGACGCAGGCGGCGCGGGGCATGTGAAACTCCCAGCCCAATTCGCCCGCATAGGACATGCGCATCGCCCAAAGCTTGTGGCCCGCAACGGTGATCTCCTGCGCGGTGAGCCAGCGGAACCCGGCGTTGGACAGGTCGGCCTCGGTGCAGGCGCCGAGCACGTCGCGGGCGCGGGGGCCGTTGAGGGAAAGGGCCGCCCAGTCTTCCGACAGGGTGGTCACGGTGACATCGGCCCCGTCGCGGTGGGTGGCGAGGTGGTCGAGCAGGCGTTGTTCGAAGAAGGCGGCGCAGACCAGGTAGAAGCTGTCGTCGCCCATGCGCAGGATGGTGGTTTCCAACTCGATCCGGCCCCGGCGGTTGAGCATGTGGGTCAGGGTGATGGCGCCGGTTTTCTGCGGCATCCGGTTGGCGGTGAGCCGGTCGAGACGCGCGTAGGCGTCAGGGCCGTCGACCCGCACCTTGGTGAAGGCGTTGACATCCATCAGGCCGACCCGTTCGCGGACGGCGGCCACCTCATGGGCGATCATGGCGTCCACGGGGGTGCGGTTGAAGGAATAATGGTCCTCTTGTGCCATGCCGTTCCGGGCGAAAAAGCGGGGGCGTTCGAAACCGTAGACCTCTTCATGGACCGCGCCTTTGGATTTGAGGATCTCGTGGAGCGGCGAGGGTTTCAGCGGGCGGCCGGCGAGGCGGTTGAAATGGGGGAAGGGGATCTCGTGGCGGAGACAGTAGTCTTCGTGGGCTTTCTCCACCTGCCAGTCTTTGGTGGCATAGGCGCCGAAGCGGCGCGGATCGAATTCGCGCATGGAGATGTCGGCGGCGCCATGGACCATCCAGCGGGCCAGTTCGCGGGTCAGGCCGGGCCCCCAGCCGATGCCGATCTGGGTGCCACAACAACACCAGTAATTCCGCACGCCGGGGGCGGGGCCAATGAGCGGATTGCCGTCGGGCGGGTGGCTGATCGCGCCATGGACTTCGCGCTGAATGCCGCGTTCCGCGAGCACCGGCATGCGGTTCAGGCTTTCTTCCAGCCAGGGCATGACCCGATCGTAATCGGCACCAAAGAGCCAGTTTTCATAGTCCCAAGGGCAATGGTCGTGCCAGACGGAGTTGGGGTTCTCTTTCTCATAGATCCCGATCAGGCCGCGCTTCTGTTCCATGCGGATGTAGCCCGAGGCCTTTTTGTCATCGCGGATGACGGGGAGTTCTGTGTCGAGCGCTTCGAACTCCGGCACCGGTTCGGTGACGAAATAATGGTGGGTCATCGAGGTCATGGGGAGTTGCAGACCGGACCATTCCCCCATCTGCCGCGCATAGGTGCCGCCCGCATTGACCACATGTTCGCACGTGATCGTGCCGCGTTCGGTCTCGACCACCCATTCGCCAGTCGCGCCTTGGGTGATGTTGGTGGCGCGGCACTGGCGGAAAATTCGGACGCCCTTTGCCCGGGCGCCTGCGGCCATGGCCATGGTGACATTGGTCGGATCCACATGGCCGTCATCGGGCGTATGCAGCGCGCCCAGTACACCGTCGAGATTGTAGAACGGGTGCAATGCGGCGACCCGCTCGGGCCCCACCAATTCGATGTTGAACCCCAGCGCCCGACCCACCGACAGCGTATGGCGCAGCCAATCCATTTCGTCTTCCGTATAGGCGAGGCGGAACGAACCACAGCCGTGCCAGGTGACCGGCTGGCCGGTCTCGGCCTCGAGCCCGCCGGAATAGAGGCCGATGTTGTAATCGACGCATTTTCCGAGCCCGTAGGAACTGGTGGAATGGGTGATCTGCCCCGCCGCGTGCCAGGTCGAGCCGCTGGTGAGTTCCGCCTTTTCCAGCAGCACCGTTTCGCCACCCCAGCCCTCATGACCCAGGTGATAGGCCAGTCCTGCGCCCATCACGCCGCCCCCCACGATCACCACGCGGGCGTGGCTTGGACATGCTTCGGCCATGGGCGCTCTCCTCTCGCCGGATTTTTCACTCGACAGGCTAAGCGCACAAAAGTACCATCGTCAATCATGAATGACACAGATGTATCATCCGCAAGTCCCTCCACCCTGATCCTCGACCGGCTGGCCGAGGAATTGCCCGCGCTGACCCCCGAGGCGCGCAAGGCCGCGACCTATGTGCTGGAGAACCCCCGCGACGTGGGCGTGTCGACCGTGCGCGAGATTGCGGAAGCCGCGCGCGTCAAACCCAACACGGTGGTGCGCATGGCGCGGCAGGTGGGGTTCGACGGCTATGACGATTTCCGCCTGCCCTTCCGCGAGGCGATCCGCCAGGGGGCGGCCGATTTCCCCGACCGGGCGCGCTGGCTGCAGGACATTCGCAAGAGCGGCGATCTGGGCGGGCTCTATGCCGACATGGTGCAGACCACCCTCAGCAATATCGAAGACAGCTTTGCAGGCATTTCGGCCGAGGATCTGAAATTGGCGGCCGAGACGATCTGGGCCGCGAACAACGTCTTTACCTTGGGCGTGGGCGTGATGAATTCGGTGGCGCGGAATTTCACCTATCTGGCGTCGACCGGCATGGTGCGGTTCCACGCCATCCCGCGCGCAGGCTCCACCGCCATTGACGATCTGGCCTGGGCAGGCGGCGAGGATGTACTCATCGCCATCACCTGCCGCCCCTATCGTTCGGAAGTGGTGGAAGCGGTGGAAACCGCCCAGGCCCAGGGCGTGCGCGTGGTGGCGATTTCCGACAGCCCGGCCAGCCCGATCCTGCGGAAGGCCGACCACGGCTTTGTCATCACCTGCGACACGCCGCAGTTCTTCCCGTCATCCGTGTCGATCATCGCGCTTCTCGAAACCCTGCTGAGCTTCGTCATCGCGGTTGCCAGCGACGAGATCGTGGACCGGGTCGAGACCTTCCATGACCGCCGCCATCGTCTCGGCCTCTACCACGGCGGTGCCCCATGACGATCCGGTCGCTGGACGCACGCTACTACACCGACGCCGAGGTGTTCCGCGCCGAGACCCGGGGGCTTTTTGCCCGCAGCTGGCAATTCGGCTGCCATGTCTCGGACCTGCCCGATGTTGGCTCCTACATGACATTCGAGATCGGCGGCGAAAGTCTCTTTGCGATCCGGGGCCGGGACCATGAGATCCGCGTTTTCTACAATGTCTGCCAGCATCGCGCCCACCAGCTTGTCGAAGGCTCCGGCACGACCCGCGTCGTGGTCTGCCCCTATCACGCCTGGACCTATGAGATGACCGGCGAACTGCGCGCAGGCCCGAACCTCAAGGCGGTCGAAGGCTTCGATCCGAAGAGCATCTGCCTGACCCAGGTGCGCGCCGAAGAATTTCTGGGCTTTCTCTTCGTCAATCTCGACCCGGATGCCGCCCCCATGGACGCGTGGTTCCCGCAGGCGCGCGAAGAACTCACCGAATGGCTGCCCCATTGGGCCGATCTGAAACCGCTCGAATGGGTCGAGATCCCGGAGAATTGCAACTGGAAGGTCTCGGTCGAGAATTATTCCGAATGCTACCATTGCGCGCTGAACCACCCGACCTTTGCCAGCGGCGTGGTCAAGCCCGAGACCTATGACATTCAGCCCCAGGGCATGTGCCTGCGCCACACCACCGAATGTCAGAACCTCGAGGCGATGACCTATGACATCCACTCGGGCTTCGATCATTTCGACGAGTATTCGAGCTGGTTTCTCTGGCCGGTGTTTTCCTTCCAGGTCTATCCCGGCAATGTGCTGAACACCTATCACTGGCGCGCCATCGATCCCGATCATGTGGTGGTCTGGCGCGGCTGGTATTCGGTGGCGGGCGTGGATGATGCCCGGATCCGCGCGCTGGCCCAGCAGGACCGCAACACCACGGTGGCCGAAGACATCACGCTTGTGGAATCGGTGCAGCGCGGGCTCCATTCGCGCGGCTATCGTCCAGGTCCGCTGGTGGTCGACCCCAAAGGCGGCGTGAATTCCGAACATCCCGTCATGCACCTGCAACGCTGGATGCGCGAGGCCGTGGAGGGTTGAACCGGCGGCCTGCTGGCCCGCCGCGCTCAGATGTCGTCCAGAAAGCGCAGAGTGCAGGCGATCAGATCATCAATGGTCTCCCCGCCCCGGCGCGCCCCAAAGCCGTGATCGGCCTCAAGCGTGACCACCTGCGTGGGGCGCGCACCGCGCCGGGTGCGCAGGGTTTCGGCCCATTTCGGCCCCGCGCCCGCCACCTGATCGCGCCGACCGCTCACCACCAGGACCGGGCCGGGGAACCCCGCCCCGTCCTCGACCGGGCGGGCGGCTTCGAGCTGGGCGAAAAACGCGGCCCGCAATCCCGTGCGCCCCACCATCGCCCGCCCCTGCCCGGCGCGTGCAAGACGCGCGCCTTCGGCCAGGGCATCGGCGCCCAGAAGGCCGCCATAGGTCGCGCGCGGATCAAGCACCGGGTTCCAGAGCACCAGCGCATCGGCCGCGACCCCGTCCGCCAGACCGCGCAGAGCCACCAGCCCGCCCTGGCTGAAGCCCAGAAGCACCAGCTGCGCGCGGTCCAGACCGGCCATGCGCCGGGTCTCGGTCACCGCGCGGCGCAGATCCGCCACCTGACTGTCGAATGTCGTGTCCGCCCAGCGCCCGGCACTCTCTCCCGAGCCGCGAAAATCGAACCGGACCGAAGCGATACCCTGCGCCGCCAGCGCCTCGGCCACCTGCTCAAAGAACCGCCCCTCGCGCCCGCGCACCGGAAATTCGTCCCGTGTGCCCGTATAGCCATGGAGCATCAGCACCACCTGATCGGCGCGCCCCGCCGCGGGCCGCCGCAGGCTCGCGGCCAGAGCCCCGTCCGCACCTTGCCACCGGACCTCTGCCTCTTCCATCTGGACGCCCTGCCCCTGTAGTCTTTGCACCTGCGGCATCGCACATGCGGGTGCCGCCGCCACATTGCCGGAAAAAGCGACCAAAGCCATGGAAAATGTCAAGAAACGCGCAAGACAACGACGGGCATTCATATTAGAATCCTCGGCAAATGGCGGGCAATGGATCCGCAAAAACCATAGAGGCTCTGAGCGGGGGCGCAATTGACTTTCAACCTATTCAAAACGCCCGCCATCCGGCGGTCCGGCCCGACATCCGGCTCCCGTCTCCGCGCTTTCGCCTGCACCCTTGCCGGGCTCTGCCTTCTGGCGACGACCTTCGCGCCCAGTCCGGTGGCGGCAAATTCCGGCAGCGCCGGGATCTCCATCGCCATTGTCGGCGACAGCATCGCGCGCGGCTATTGCCGGGGGCTGAAGCGCCATCTGAAGCCGCTTTCGCAAGTGTCGCTCCATTGCTGGACGAAACCCTCATCGGGGCTGACCCGGCTCGATTTCTTCAACTGGAACGACGAGCTGCGCAGCCTGCTGCCCCGGGGCAAGGTGGATTACGCGATCATCTCCATGGGCGCCAATGACGCCCAGGACATGACGCTGAAGAACCGGATCGTCCGGTTTTCCGACCCGGCCTGGGGTGAGGTCTATCGCGCCCGGGTCGATGACATGATCGACCTGTTCAAGGCCAATGGCACCGATGTGTTCTGGATCGGTATGCCGATTGCCCGCTCGAAAAACTACACCTCCAAGATGGCGAAACTGAACCGGATCTACACCGATGCGTCGTCGTCCCGGGGCGCCACCTTCATTTCGCTTTGGGAATTCACCCAGGAGGCCTCGGGCCGCTATACCCGGGTGCTGCCCGGGCTGGACGGGCGGCCGCAACTGGCCCGCGCCAAGGACGGCATCCATTTCAACCGCACCGGCGAGCGGATCGTGTCGTGCCACATCTGGCGCGAGATGGGGCTGACCGGGCTGGAGCCGGGTGCCGGCAAAGTCTGCTGACCCCGGGGCGGGACACTGGCCATGCTGTTTCACACCTTCGAATTCGCCGCCTTCTTTGTCCTGGTCTTCCTGACCTGGCTCTGGATCGCCACCCGCGCGCCGCGGCTGCAGATCCCGTTCCTGATCCTGGTCAGTTTCATCTTCTACGGCGCCTGGGACTGGCGGTTCTGCGCCCTGCTGTTTGCCAGCGCCGCCGGCAATCACTATGTGGCGCTGGCGGTGGAGGGCGCGCGCGAACCGGTCCGCCGCAAACAGCTTCTGACCCTGGCCATCGCCGCCAATCTCGGCGTGCTGGGCCTGTTCAAATATTTCGACTTTTTCCTGACCAGCCTCAATAATCTGCTGTTCCGGCTCGGGTTCGATGAGTTGCCCTATGTCTTTGAACTGGTGCTGCCGGTGGGGATCTCGTTTTTCACCTTTCAGGCGATTTCCTATATCGTCGATGTCCACCGGGGCGAGTTGAAAGCCTCGAAAACCCTGCCCGAGACCCTTCTGTTCATCTCGCTGTTTCCGCAATTGGTGGCCGGCCCGATCGTGCGCGCAAAGGACATGCTGCCGCAGATCCGCGCCCGCGCCACCGCCCTCACCCAGCCGCAAAGGATCGCCCTTGGCTTTGCCACGGTGATGATCGTCTCGGGCCTGTTCAAGAAACTGGTGATGGCCAATCACATGGCCACCGGCATTGTCGATGAGGTCTTTTTCGACCCGGCCGCCTATGGCGCGGGCGATCTGCTGCTGGCCGCCTATGGCTACACGATCCAGATCTATTGCGATTTCAGCGGCTATTCCGACATGGCCATCGGCCTCTCCGCGCTGCTCGGCTTCGTCATCCCGATCAATTTCGACCGCCCGTTTCGCGCCGCCTCGATGCGCGAATTCTGGCGCCGCTGGCATATCTCGCTGTCGACCTGGCTGCGCGATTATCTCTATGTGCCGCTGGGCGGCAACCGGGGCCGGCCCTGGCGGACCCGGCGCAACCTGATGCTGACCATGGTGCTGGGCGGGCTCTGGCACGGGGCGGCCTGGACCTTCATCCTCTGGGGCGCGCTCCACGGCACCTTTCTGGTGGTCGAAACCCTGTTTCGCGCGGCAGGCCGCGTGCAGCTGCCCCGGGCGCTGAAAATCTTCATCGTCTTTCACCTGGTGGTGCTGACCTTCGTGATCTTCCGCATCGAATCCCTGCCGCAATTGTGGGACTTTCTGGCCGGGCTGACCCGGATCGGCATGGAGACGGAGCTGGCCACCCCCTTCCTCATCGGCCTGGTCGCCTTCGGGATCGCCACCCATTTCCTGCCGCCGGTGGCACCGCGCGCCGCCCGCGCCATCGACCACCTGCCCTGGCCGCTCACCGCCCTTCTGGGCGCGGCCGCGATCACCTTCATCGCAGGGGTCGCACCGCCGGGCATCACCCCTTTCATCTACTTCCAGTTCTAGGAGCGGCCATGACGCGCGACAAAGCCCCCCGAACCGTTTCTCCGAAAGCGGCCGCCGCCGCGGCAGGGATCTGGGCGCTGGCGACCCTCGCGCTCAACACCGGCGCCCTGCCCGACTGGGCGCGCTCGATCCACCTGCCCGACGGGCTGCAATGGCAGGTGATCCAGATCGCCGACGGGATCGACGAAACCGCCCGGGATCTGGGGCTCGATCAGGTGAAGGCAAGGCTCGGCGCGCTGACCGAGGCCCTTGGCGCCGGGGACGACGGGTTCGACACGTTCTGAACCACCCGTCGCCCCGGATCCAAACAGGGGCTTCCCAGTCCCCGGCCCCCGGTGCATGCTGCGCCCATGACCGATTTTCTGATGCTCGCCTTCGTTTTCCTCGTCGCCGGGGTCGCCTCCGTGCCGATCGCCACCCGGCTCGGCCTTGGCTCGGTGCTGGGCTACCTGATTGCGGGGATCGTGATCAGCCCGGTGCTTGCCCTTCTCGGCGTTGATGTGATCTCGATCCAGCATTTCGCGGAATTCGGCGTGGTCATGATGCTGTTTCTGGTCGGCCTTGAACTGGAGCCGCGCCATCTGTGGTCGATGCGCCACCAGCTTCTGGGCCTGGGCGGCGGCCAGATCGCCCTGACCACCGCCGCCGTCATGGGGGCGGCGATGCTGTTCGGCCAGCCCTGGAGCATCTCGCTTGCCATCGGTCTGGTGCTGGCCCTGTCTTCGACCGCCATCGTGCTGCAGACCCTGAATGAAAAAGGCCTGATGAAAAGCCCCGGCGGCGAGGCGGGGTTCTCCGTCCTGCTGACCCAGGACATTGCCGTCATCCCGATCCTTGCGCTTCTGCCGCTGCTGGCCTTCCCCGAACTGATGGATCTGGCCCCCGCCGCCGATGCCCATGGCACCGAAATCGCCCATGGGGCAGAGCATGGCGGCCATGACGATCATGGTGAGCATGGTGAGCATGGTGACGACCACGGCCATGGCGCCTCCATGAGCCTGGTGGACGGGCTCAATGGCTGGCAGACCGCCATCGTCACCCTGGGCGCCATTGCCGCCGTGATCCTCGGCGGCTCCTACCTGACGCGCCCCACCTTCCGCTACATTTCCATGGCCGGCCTGCGCGAATTGTTCGTCGCCACCGCGCTGATGATGGTGGTCGGCATCGCGCTTCTGATGTCCCTTGTCGGCCTCTCCCCCGCCCTCGGCACCTTCATTGCCGGGGTGGTGCTGGCCAATTCCGAATACCGCCACGAGTTGGAAAGCGACATCGACCCGTTCCGGGGTCTTTTGCTTGGCGTGTTCTTCATGACCGTGGGGGCCGGTATCAACTTTGCGCTGCTCTGGGACAGCCTTGCCCTGACCCTTGGCCTGACCCTCGGCCTGATTGCCATCAAGGGCGGCGTGCTCTTTCTTCTGGGCACGATCTTCGGCCTCAGGGGCTCGGACCGCTGGCTGTTGACCCTGGGTCTTGCCCAGGCCGGCGAATTCGGTTTCGTACTCCTGTCTTTCACCGTGGCGAATGCGGTGCTGCCCGGCTCGGTCTCCGACCAGCTTCTGCTGGTGATCGCGCTGTCGATGCTGCTGACGCCCGCGCTCTTCATCTTCTACGACAAGGTCATCGCCACAAAGATCATACGCGAGGAGGGCCGCGAGGAAGATGTGATCGAGGAGCCGGGCGAGGTGATCATCGCCGGCTACGGGCGCATCGGCACCGTGGTCGACCGCATCCTGCTGGCCGCCGGGCACAAGACCACGGTGATCGATTACGATTCAAACCAGATCGACGCGCTCAGGAAGTTCGGCGCCCGGGTCTATTATGGCGACGCCACCCGCCCCGATCTGCTGATGGCAGCCGGCATCGACCGCGCCCGGGTGCTGATCATCGCCATCGACGAGCCCGAGAAGGTCACCCATCTGGCCGAATACGCGATCAAGACCTATCCGAACCTCCATGTGGTCGCCGCCGCCCGCAACCGCCATCATGTCTACGAACTCTGGGCGGTGGGCTGTCGTGACATCATCCGCGAGACCTATGACAGCGCGTTGCGGATCGGGCGTTCGGCGCTCGAAGCCATGGGCGTGCCGCGCCACAAGGCGGAACCGATGGTGGAGGCGTTCAACGTGATGGACCGCCGCTCGATGCTGGAAGTGGCCGACGCCTATGACCCGGCGATCCCGCCGATGGACAACGAAGCCTATGTGGCCGCCGTGCGCGAGATCCGCGAGGTCTGGCATGAGGATCTGTCAGAGGAAATGCGCAAGATTCTGCGCGACTGACCGCCCGCCGCTGCACCCCGTCGCGCCCCGCGCCCCGGATCAGACGCCCTGGATCACCCGGATGAACACCTGGGGCATTTCGGCCACGGAATAGCCGCCCGGACGGGAAGAATTCGCATAAAGCATCATCACCCCACCGGCGAAGATCGCCAGCATCGCCGTACGCGGCGGCGCGCCCCGGGTGAAGGCGCCGATCATCGCCGGGAAGGCCAGCGCGAAGACGCAGACCCCAAGCACCATGATAAGATCGATATACTCAACCATTGGTGCAGATTACCGGGATAATTTGGCAGAAATTTGGCGGCCAGAGCGGCACCCTGAACACCGGATTCAGACGCGCCGCTCTATCCTTTTGATTTAAAGCGCAATTTTTTCCGAAAGCCGGATTCCACTTTTCGGCTTGCGCTCTATTCCGGATCGGCCGGGATGATCAGCCGTTCATCACAGGGCGCGACCCGCAGAATATTGGTCGTGCCCGGCTGGCCGAAGGGCACCCCCGCGGTCACCACCAGCTGGTCCGACGGCTCGGCGAACCCTTCGCGCACCGCTGCCCGGGCCGAGTTCAGCACCGCGGTCTTGAACCGGTCCACCTCGGAGGTCTGCACGCAATGGAGCCCCCAGGACAGCGACAGCCGCCGCCCGGTGCTTTCCAATGAGGTCATCGCGATGATCGGCACATGGGGGCGTTCGCGGGCCACCAGCAGCGCGGTGGTGCCAGATTGGGAATAGCAGCAGATCACCTTGATATCGGCGGTTTCGGCAATCTCGCGCGCCGCCGAGACGATGCCGTCGGCGACCGTGTCCTTGGGCCCGCCCCGGCTGGCATCGACGACATTGCGGTAGGTTTCGTCGCTTTCCACCTCGATCGCCACATTGTTCATGGTCGAGACCGCCTCGACCGGATAGCTGCCCACGGCGCTTTCCGCCGAAAGCATCACCGCGTCGGCGCCCTCGTAGATCGCGGCGGCCACATCCGAAACCTCGGCCCGGGTCGGCACCGGGCTGTCGATCATGCTTTCCAGCATCTGGGTGGCCACGATCACCGGCTTGGCCGCGTTGCGGCAGCGGCGCACCAAGCGTTTCTGGATTGGCGGCAGGTTCTGCACCGGCAGTTCGACGCCCAGATCGCCGCGCGCCACCATGATCGCATCCGAGGCCTCGAGGATCGCATCGAACTGCTTCACCGCCGCCGGTTTTTCGATCTTCGACAGGATCGCCGCCCGGCCCCGGCACAGCGCGCGGGCTTCTTCCACATCCTCGGCCCGCTGCACGAAGGACAGCGCCAGCCAATCGACGCCCAGGTCGCAGACGAACTCCAGGTCGCGCTTGTCCTTGTCCGAAAGGGCCGCCAGCGGCAGCACCACATCGGGCACATTCACCCCCTTGCGGTCGGAAATCGTGCCACCGACCATGACCATGCAATCGGCGAAATCGGCCCCGTGGTCCTTGACCTTGAGACGGATCTTGCCGTCATTCACCAAAAGCGTGGCGTCCTTTTCCAGCGCGTCGAAAATCTCTCGGTGCGGCAGTTGCACCCGCTGGCGGTCGCCCGGCGTCTCATCGAGATCGAGCCGGAAGCTCTGACCTTCCTCCAGCTCTTCGGAGCCGTTGGCAAAGACGCCAAGGCGCAGTTTCGGCCCCTGCAGATCCGCCAGAATCCCGATCGGACGGCCCACATCGGCCTCCACCTCGCGAATGACCCGGTGCCGCTTGGCAATGTCGTCGTGCTCGCCATGGCTCATGTTGAGGCGGAACACGTCGGCGCCCGCTTCGAACAGCGCCCGGATCATCGCATAGCTGGAGGACGCAGGGCCAAGCGTCGCCACGATTTTTACGTTTCTGAGACGGCGCATAGGGGTCCTCCAAATCCGGTTTCGCCCTCTATTGCCGGAAATGTTAGCGCATGACAACCGCTGGCGGAGCATGGTCACAAGAGTGTCACGCAACCGCCCCCTTGAAACCCGGCGCCAGTCGCGTCAAGTCAGGGGGGAGTGACGCAAGGGGAGCAAGATGGACGACCAAACCCGTATCGAGCTGGAAGCGGCCGCCTTCCGGCGTCTGCAGAAACATCTGATGGACGACCGCGCCGAGGTGCAGAACATCGACATGATGAATCTGGCCGGCTTCTGCCGCAACTGCCTGTCGCGCTGGTATCAGGAAGCCGCAGCCGAGAAGGGCATCGAGATGTCCAAGGCCGAGGCGCGGGAGAGTTTCTACGGCATGCCCTATGACACCTGGAAGGCCGAGTTTCAGACCGAGGCGACGGCGGAACAGAAGGCCGCCTTCGAGAAGGCGCACCGCGCCCACGACTGACCGGCGCGGCCGGGTGTCCGGCCTGACAAGGCGTCCCGAGCGGGCGCCCGGGCTCAGGCCGAGCGGCGCACCCGGCCATCCGGCATCACCGGCAGCGCTTTCTCGATCGGCATCGGATGGGCGAATTTGTAGCCCTGCAGCCGGTCGCAGCCCATGCTTTTCAGCACCAGCGCCTGTTCGGCGGTTTCCACCCCCTCGCCGGTCACACCGATCCCCAGGGTGCGCGCGGTGCGGACCATGGATTCGACCAGTTGGCGGGCCGAGCTTGATTCCACGATCGGTTCGATCAGCCGCTGGTCGATCTTGATCCGCTGCGGCGAGAGGCGGCGCAGGGCAAGGATCGAGGCGCTGCCGGAGCCGAAATCATCCACCGCCAGCGCCACGCCTGCGCGACGCAACCCTTCGAGATTGCGGTGATATCCGACCGAGCCTTCGTCCAGCATCACCGCTTCGGGGATCTCGAAGGTCAGCCCGCCCTCATAGGACACATCAGCCAGATCGCGCAGCAGCGAGGCATCATGCAGCCGGGCGCGACTGACATTGAAGGAGAGGTTCGGCCAGACCCGCGCGCCGCGCAGATGGGCGCGCACTTCGGCCACCGCGGCGCCGAGGATGAGCGCATCGATCCGCGCCATCAACTGCGCCTCTTCGGCGGTGTCCATGAAATCGGCCGGCATCAGCACCCCGCGGGTCGGATGGTTCCAGCGCGCCATGACCTCAAGCGCCACCACCGCGCCGCTGAAACTGTCGACCTCGGGCTGGAAGACCGGCATGAATTCCCCCCGCACCAACGCTTCACCAATCTCATCGACCAGGGAGCGGGACGAGTGCAGTTCCTTGAGATCCTCGTCGTCGAACACCGCGACGCAACCGCGCCCGGCGGTCTTGGCCTTGTAAAGCGCAATGTCGGAGGAGGTCAGCAATTCGCCAGGCTCGATCAGAGGCGTGCGCGCAATGCCGACCGAAGCGCCGAAATTGCAATGCCGCCCCTCGAAATAGACCGGCATTTCCAGATCCTTGATCAACCGCGCGGCAACCCGTTCGGGCACGTCACTTTCCGCTGAACAGGGCATCAGAACGACGAATTCGTCGCCCCCGGTGCGTGCCACCACATCCTCCCCCCGCAGCGCGTTGCGCAGGGCGCGCGACACTTCCTCCAGCACGAAATCGCCCGCCGCGTGGCCCATCGTGTCATTGACCTGCTTGAACCGGTCAAGATCCACATGGAGTGCGGCAATCTCCCCGCCCTGTTTTTTGCGCTGCTCGGTCAGTTCCTCAAGCTTGAGGCTCAGGAAACGCCGGTTGCCGAGCCCGGTCAATTCGTCATGAAGCGCCTGGTGGCTGTATTCCTGGTTCGAGGTCTCAAGCTTGGCCGCATATTGTTCCAGCTTGCGCTGCTGTTCGAGCAGATCGGAAATGTCGATCATCAGAACGACCCGGTCGCCATTGGCGGCCTGGGTCAGCACGACCTTGTAGTCGTTGGTATCCGTGGTGATCCGGTATTCCGGCCCGCTGTTGGTTTCCCAGGCCGACAGGGTCTCGCGCAGCCAGGCATCCACGCGCCCTTCGGCGTCCGGGAACTTGCCGCTGTCCGAGGCCAGACGCAGCACCGCTTCAAGCTTCATCCCCTTCTTGAGAAGGTTCGGATCCGGCGAAATCGCCGTTGCAAAGGCCGGGTTCCAGATCACCAGCTTGTCACGGGCATCAAAGATCGCGAAGGGGTCGGGCGTGGTTTCCAGCGCACTGATCAGCCGGGTCTGCGCCGCCTCCACCTTGGACAGAAGATGCTCATTCTCGATCAACGCCAGTTCGGCCGCCTGTTCGCGGTCCTTCAGATCGTTGATATCGCGGATGTTCAGCACGCAATGGCGCCCTTCACCCACCGGATCGCAGATCACGAAAAGCGACACGCTGGCCCAGAACTCATCCCCGTTGTCGCACATGCAGCGCGACCCGATCGACAGGTGCAGCCGGTTGTCCGCCTGCATTTCGCGCACATGTTCCAGGAAATCGGCGATGTAATCCCTGTGGTGCATGTAATTCGGGTGACGCCCGAGCACATCGAGACGTTCCGCCTTGAACATCTCGCAATAGGCATCGTTCACCCAGACGATTTCCCAATCGACAGATTTCGACGGGCGATAGCCGATGGCCACCGCGTCCGTCGTGACAAACGGGAAATTCGAGATAACGTCTTCAAGCAGCATTTGGTTCGCAGTCTTTATTTGCTGCGAACCCTAGGGCAGAAGACCTTACCTCACTGCTAACCTGCGGGCCAAACTGCCTAAAACTCTAGTGATCAGAGCGCCGCTTTCAGGCTCTCGGCCAGGTAGATTTCGCGCAGGCGTTTCGCCACCGGACCCGGCGTGCCGTCGCCCAGTTGCGCACCGTCGATTTCCACCACCGGCATCACGAAAGTGGAGGCGGAGGTCACGAAAGCCTCATCCGCCGCCTGCGCCTCTTCGATGGTGAAAGCGCGTTCCTCGACCTGCATCTGCGCCTCGCGGGCAAAGGCCAGCACGGCGCGGCGGGTGATCCCGTGCAGGATGTCGTTCGACAAATGGCGGGTGATGATCGTGCCATCCTTGACGATATAGGCATTGTTCGACGTGCCTTCGGTCACCGTGCCGTCCTCGACCATCCAGGCATCATCGCAGCCCGCCGCCTTGGCGGCCATCTTGCCCATGCAGGGATAGAGCAGCTGCACCGTCTTGATATCGCGCCGTCCCCAGCGGATATCCTCGACGGAAATCACCTTCATGCCCACCTTGGCCGCCGGGCTGTCGGCGATCTTCTTCGACTGGGTGAAAAGCACCAGGCTCGAGGGCACTTTCGACGCATCGGGATAGGGGAAATCCCGGTCGCCATCGGAGCCGCGGGTGACCTGCAGATAGATCATGCCTTCGGTCAGATCATTCTGCGCCATCAATTCGCGATGGATCGCCAGCAATTCCTCCATGGTCACCGGGGCGGCCATGTCGAGTTCATTCAGCGAACGTTCAAGCCGTTTCGCGTGGCCGTCGAAATCGATCAGCTTACCGTCCAGCACGCTGGTCACCTCATAGACCCCGTCGGCAAACAGGAAACCCCGGTCAAAGATCGAGATTTTGGCTTCTTCCTCAGGGACATAGTCCCCATTGACGTAAACGATACGGCTCATGTCTATCCCCATAGTTCCCGTGCGGGCGGATGCACCCCATCCGGCCCGAATTCCAATGCGTGATCCCGGTCTTCGGCCAGAAGCAGCGGACCGTCAAGATCCACCACCGCCGCCCCCTGCGCCACCAGAACCGCCGGCGCCATCGCCAGCGATGTGCCGACCATGCAGCCGACCATCACCTCATAGCCTTCGGCCAGTGCCGCCTCGCGCAAGGCCAGCGCCTCGGTCAGACCGCCGGTCTTGTCGAGCTTGATGTTCACCATGTCGTACTTGCCCTTGAGACCGGGCAGGCTGGCGCGGTCATGGCAGCTTTCATCGGCACAAACGGGCAGCGGGCGGTCGATTTCCGCCAACATGCCATCCTCGCCCGCAGGCAGCGGCTGTTCGACCATCTTCACACCAAGGCGCAACAGATGCGGCGCCAATTCCGAATAGACCTCCGCCGACCAGCCTTCATTCGCATCGACGATGATCGGCGCATCAGGCGCGCCGCGACGCACCGCTTCGAGCCGCGCCATGTCGCCCTCACCACCGAGCTTGATTTTCAAAAGTGGCCGATGGGCATGCTTCGCCGCCGCCGCCTCCATCGCCTCGGGCGTGCCCAGCGACAGGGTGAAAGCGGTGATCTCGGGGCCGGGTGCGGGCAGGTCCAGCATCTCCCAGACCCGCTTGCCCGCGCGCTTCGCCTCCAGATCCCAAAGCGCGCAATCGACGGCGTTGCGCGCCGCCCCCGGCTCCAGCAGATCCTGCAAGGCCGCGCGCGTCACATCCTCCGGCAGCCCCATAACCTCCGCCGCGACACTCTCCATCGTTTCGCCATAGCGCGCATAGGGCACACATTCGCCCCAGCCCTCGCCGACCCGAACGGTCAGCACATGGGCCGCATCCCGCGACCCCCTCGAAATCGTAAAGGTCTCAGCCAGACGAAAGCTCTCGGGCGTCGCGGTGATCTTCAACGTCACTTCTTCCTGTTAGAAACACTTATGAGGACGGGGGGCAAAGCCCCCCGGCCTTCTATCAGATCGCCGCCAGCGCATCCACCAGACGGCCCGCACCATGGCGGAACGGATCGATCGTGGGCAGGCCCAGACGTGCTTCGATCTCTTCGCAGAGTTTCGTCGCTTCCTCGTCGCTCAGCGCCTTGGTGTTGACCGAGACACCGACGACCTGCGCATCGGGGTTGGCCACCTTGGCAATCGGCAGCACCATATCGCGGAGCGCCTCCAGCGAGGGCAGATCGTAATCCGGCAAGCCGCGCATATGGGTCCGGGTCGGCTCATGGGCGAGGATGATCGCATCGGGCTGACCGCCGTGGATCAGCGCCATGGTCACGCCGGAATAGGAGACGTGAAACAAGCTCCCCTGCCCTTCGATGTGATCCCAGTGGTCCGCGTCATTGTCGGGCGTCAGCCATTCCACCGCACCGGCCATGAAATCGGCGATCACCGCATCGAGCGGCACGCCGCGCCCGGTGACCAGAATGCCGGTCTGGCCGGTGGCGCGGAAGGTGGATTTCATGCCGCGCTTTTCCATTTCGGCATTCATCGCAAGCGCGGTGTACATCTTGCCCACCGAACAATCGGTGCCGATGGCGAGGCAGCGTTTGCCGGTCCGTTTCTTGCCGTTGGCAATGGGATAGGCGACCGTGGGCACCCGCACATCATGGAGCGTGGCACCCGAGCGGGCCGAGGTGGCTTTCAGCACGTCTTCGTCGCGCAGAAGGTTGTGGAGGCCGGAGGCCAGGTCGTAGCCGATTTCCATCGCCTCGGTCAGAACCTTCAGCCAAGCCTCGGAAATCACCCCGCCCCGGTTGGCGACGCCCACGACCAGCGTGCGCGCACCCTTGTCATAGGCTTCCTGCAGCGACATGTCGGGCACGCCCACATCGGCCTTGCAGCCTTCCATACGGAACTGGCCGACGACCGCGTCGGGGTTCCAGTCGGCAATGCCCTGGGCCACTTTGGCTGCCAGGTTGTCAGGCGCGTCGCCCAGAAACAGAAGATATGGTGTGCGAATCATCTCGGCCCCCGTTTGGTGTTCCGCGCGAGTTTCACCGAATTTGCGGAAAGGTCATGCCTTTTCTGACGTCAATCTGGAAGGTTGGCGAAGATTTTTGCGCATTCTCCGCCAAATGCCGAAGATTCCTGCGACGCCAATTTGCTGCACCGCAAAAGGCTTGCACGCTGCACCGCAACATAATACGCAATGACCCGGATCAAACGAAAGAAAGTTACTCGCCCATGTCGTTTCGCGTTCAGCCCGCTGCTCCTGCCCGCCCCAACCGCTGCCAGCTTTTCGGACCCGGCTCGCGCCCGGCGATCTTTGAAAAAATGGCCGCCTCGGCGGCAGATGTCATAAACCTCGATCTGGAAGATGCGGTGGCGCCCGACGACAAACCCCAGGCGCGCAAGAACATTGCCGAGGCGATCGGTGGCGTCGATTGGGGCACCAAGACCCTGTCGGTGCGGATCAACGGGCTCGATACGCCCTATTGGTATCAGGATGTGATCGAAGTGCTGACCAACGGCTCGGAACGGCTCGACCAGATCATGATCCCGAAAGTCGGCTGTGCCGCTGACATCTACGCGGTCGACGCGCTGGTGACCGCCGTGGAAACCCAGCTGGGCCGCACCAAGAAGATCAACTTCGAAGTGATCATCGAGACCGCCGCCGGCATTGCCCATGTGGAAGAAATCGCCGCCGCCTCGCCCCGCATGGTGGCGATGAGCCTTGGCGCGGCTGATTTCGCCGCCTCCATGGGGATGCAGACCACCGGCATCGGCGGGACGCAGGAAAACTACTACATGCACCGGGATGGCGCGAAATACTGGTCCGACCCCTGGCACTGGGCCCAGGCCGCCATCGTTGCCGCCTGCCGCACCCATGGGGTGCTGCCCGTGGACGGCCCGTTCGGTGATTTCTCCGATGACGAGGGCTTCCGCGCCCAGGCTTTGCGCTCGGCCACCCTTGGCATGGTCGGCAAATGGGCGATCCATCCCAAGCAGGTCGCACTTGCCAACGAGGTTTTCACGCCTTCGGAAGAGGCGGTGACCGAAGCGCGCGAGATCCTCGCGGCCATGGAAGAGGCGCAGAAAACCGGCTCCGGTGCGGCGGTCTACAAGGGTCGTCTGGTTGATATCGCGAGCGTGCGGCAGGCCGAGGTGATCGTGCGCCAGGCGGAATTGATCGCCGGTTAACCTTCTTGGCAATTTCTTAGGAAACTCGGGCTATCCGGAAGCATCATGTTTCTGGAGCCCGACCATGGCGGAACGGCCTAGGCCGATCTCGCGCATCATTGCGCTGCAACAGCAAGACGACGTCTTCAAGCACGGTTTGGTCCGCATTCCGTTGCTGTTGGCGCCGCTGCGTCGTGTCTCCGCCCAGGGGGACATGATCTTTGCGGGATTCATCGAGGACAAGCGGATCGAATTCGCCTGTATCGGCAAGACCCGGCAGGAAACCGATCCGCTGATGGCCGCGCTCGACAATCTGGTGAAGTCGGAAAACGCAACCGCCCGCTCCCGGGGCCTGCCCGCCCCCCATCCGATCAACCTGCGCCTTCAGGTGCGGGCAGACGGATCCTGGCGCACCCGGCTGACGGAAACGGAAACCGAAGGGTTGAAGAAGATGTATCAGTTCGTCGCCGCCCGCTGGACCTTCAAGGATGCCAATGGCCGCCCCCGCACGGATGGGGCCCTGCCCAAGACGTGACGGGACGCGCCGCCCCCCGCAGGGGACGGCGCTCTTGTCTCAGGCGATGGCCGCCACGGCGCGCTTGGCCATGACTTTCACCAGGTTCGCGCGATAGGCGCCGTCGCCATGGAGGTCCGACAGCATGTCATCGGCGCTGACCGAGGTGCCATCGAGCGCGTCGGGCGCGAAGTTCGAGCCGAGGGCTGCCTCCATGTCCGACGCACGGAAGACGCCGTCATTGCCGGCCCCCGTCACCGCGACGCGGACGCCGCCTGCGCCTTGTGCGACGAAGACACCGCACATGGCATAGCGCGAGGCCGGGTTGGGGAACTTGGCATAGGCGCCCTTGGCGGGGGCCTCGAAACTGACCGAGAGGATGATTTCGCCCTCGTCGAGGGCGGTGTCGAACATGCCGGTGAAGAAATCATCCGCCGCAATCTCACGGGCGTTGGTCTTGATCGTGGCCCCCAACGCCAGCATCGCCGCAGGGTAATCCGCCGCCGGGTCGTTGTTCGCGACCGAGCCGCCGATGGTTCCGCGATGGCGCACCGCCGGATCGCCGATCTTGCCCGCCAGATCACAGATTGCCGGGCAAGCGGCGCGGAGCGAGGCGTCGCCCGCCACCTCCGCATGGGTGGTCATCGCGCCGATGGTCACCGAGCTGCCCGAGACCGTGACGCCGCGCATGTCGGCAACACCCGAGATGTCGACCAGATCGGAGGGGGCGGCCAGCCGCGCCTTCATCGTGGGCAGAAGGGTCTGACCGCCCGCGATGAGCTGGCCGTCTTCCGCGCCCGAGAGGAGCGAGGCGGCGTCGGCAGCACTTGCCGCCTTGTGATAGTTGGTGTTTTCCATCTCTTTCTCCTATTCCGCCGCGATCTTGGCGGATTGCATCAGGCCCCAGACCTTGGACGGTGTGGCGGGCATGCTGAGGTCGTTGTTGCCGATCGCATCGGTGATCGCGTTGATGATCGCAGGCGGCGAACCGATCGCCCCTGCCTCGCCGCAGCCCTTGATGCCCAACGGATTGGTGGTGCAGCGGGTGTTGTGATGGGCGACGACGAAGCTGGGCAAATCGTCGGCGCGCGGCATGGCGTAATCCATGTAGCTCGCTGACAATTGCTGGCCGGTGGCGTCATAGACCACCTCTTCCAGCATCGCCTGCCCCACCCCTTGCGCGATGCCGCCATGAACCTGGCCCTCGACAATGAGCGGGTTGATGATCACGCCGAAATCGTCGGAAGCGACGAATTTGACGATCTCGGTCTTGCCGGTATCCGGGTCGACCTCCACCTCGGCGATGAAACAGCCCATGGGGAAGGTGAAGTTCTCGGGGTCATAAAACGCCCCTTCCTTCAGCCCCGGCTCCATATCGGCGGGCAGGTTGTGAGCGGTATAGGCCGCAAGCCCCACCTCATGCCAGCCGAGCGCCTTGTTGGTACCGGGCAGTTTCACCTGGCTGTCTTCGATCACCAGATCATCGGCCTCGCATTCCAGCAAGTGCGCGGCGATCTGGCGGACCTTCACCTCGACCTTGTCGCAGGCTTTGACGATGGCCGATAGGCCAACGGGGCCGGAGCGCGAGCCATAGGTGCCCATGCCGAACTGCACCTTGTCGGTGTCGCCATGGACGATCTGGATCGAATCGAGCGGCACGCCGAACCGTTCGGCCACCACCTGGGCGAAGGTCGTCTCATGCCCCTGCCCGTGGCTGTGCGATCCGGTCAGCACTTCGATGGTGCCGACGGGGTTCACCCGCACCTCGGCACTTTCCCAGAGGCCGACACCGGCACCGAGCGAGCCCACCGCTTGCGAGGGCGCGATGCCGCAGGCCTCGATATAGCAGGACATGCCGATGCCGCGCAGCTTGCCGCGCCCGGCGGCTTCCGCCTTGCGGGCGGCGAAACCGGCCCAATCGGCGGCCTCCATCGCCTGGCGCATATTGCCTTCGAAATCGCCGGAATCGTAGTTCATGATCACCGGTGTCTGGTGCGGGAATTCGCGCACGAAGTTGATGTTGCGCAGATCCGCCGGATCGCGGCCCATCTCGCGTGCTGCGGTTTCCACCATCCTTTCAACCACATAGGAGGCTTCGGGCCGCCCTGCCCCGCGATAGGCATCGACGGGCACGGTGTTGGTATAGACCCCCAGCACCTCGCAATAGATGTTCGGGATGTTGTAGGTGCCCGAGAGCAGCGTGGCATAGAGATAGGTCGGCACGGCCGAGGAGAAGAGCGACATGTAAGCGCCGAAATTCGCCTTGGTCGAGATCTGGAAGCCGACGATCTTGCCGTCCCCGTCAAAGCCCATCCGCGCCCTGGTCACATGGTCGCGGCCATGGGCGTCGGTCAGGAAGGCCTCGGTGCGGTCGCCGGTCCATTTGACCGACCGCTTGGTCTTCATCGAGGCCCAGAGACAGGCGATTTCCTCGGGATAGATATAGATCTTGGAGCCGAAACCGCCGCCCACATCGGGCGCGATCACCCGCAGCTTGTGCTCGGGCGCGACCGCATAGAAGGCCGAAAGCACCAGACGCGCCACATGGGGGTTTTGCGAGGTGGTGTAGAGCGTGTAGTGATCCTCGGCCTCGTCAAAGGTCGCGATTGCCGCGCGGGTCTCCATCGGGTTGGGCGACAGGCGGTTGTTGGTGATGTCCATTTCGGTGACATGGGCGGCGCTGGCCAAAGCGGCCTCGGTCGCGTCGCGTTCACCGATTTCCCAATCATAGACCACGTTGCCGGGGGCGTTTTCGTGGATCTGCGGTGCGTCCCCGGCGAGGGCCGCATCGATATGCGCCGCGACCGGGAGTTCCTCGTAGTCCACCTCGACCGCGAGTGCGGCCTCCTGGGCCTCCTCCTTGCTGTCGGCGATGACCACCGCCACCGCGTCGCCCACATAGCGGACGTATTCGGTGGCCAGCGCCGACCAGGCACCCATGTTCATCGGGCTACCGTCTTTCGAGGTGATCGCCCAGCCGCAGATGATATTGCCGATCCCGTCGCCGGTCAGTTGATGGCCGTCCAGAACCGCTTCGACCCCGGGCATGCCCTCGGCTGTCGCTTTATGGATCGCTTTCACCCGGGCATGGGCGTGCGGCGAGCGCACGAAAGCCGCATAGGCCTGATTCTCCATCCGGATATCGTCGGTATACTTGCCCTTGCCAGTCAGAAAGCGCTTGTCTTCCTTGCGCTTGACCGGGGCTCCAATGCCTTCACTCATCGGTCTCTCCTCCCAAATCGCCCGATTACATTTCGCCAGCGGCCTGGCTGATCGACTTCACAATATTGTGGTAGCCGGTACAGCGGCAGATATTGCCTTCCAGCTCGTGCCGGATCGCCGCCTCGTCGAGCGTCTTGCCCTCGGCCTTGTAGCGGTTGACCATGTCGATGCCCGACATGACCATGCCGGGGGTGCAGAAGCCGCATTGCAGACCGTGGTTGTCGTTGAACGCCTTCTGCATCGGATGGAGATCGCCATTGGCGACGCCTTCGATCGTGGTGACCGCCGCGCCATCGGCCTGGGCGGCCAGCATGGTGCAGGATTTCATCGCCTTGCCATCCACATGGACAACGCAGGCGCCGCATTGGGACGTGTCACACCCCACATGGGTGCCGGTGAGCCGCAAGTGTTCGCGGATGAAATCCACCAAAAGCGTGCGGTCTTCGACCTCGGCGGTGACAGCCTTGCCGTTCACCGTCATTGAGACTGTGGTCATCTGGGTCCTCCCTGGATTATGTCTCCCCCGCCTCTGCGGGTGTTATCGCAAACGATAGCAAGAAGTTGCCCGTTGGGAAGGGGGGAGATTCATTTTCTGAAGTTGACGGGAGGCTGCAGGCGGCACCGATCCGGCGCCGCCCCCGGTCAGACGGACTGCGCCTGGCTCTGGGTCATCCACACCAGACCGAAGAGCAGAAGGGCCGCAGCCAGCGCCGAAGCCACCGTGCGCACGCTGTTCCAGAAGGTCCAGCGCGGCACATAGGTGCCAAGCCAATAGTCGCGGGTCGCCGCCTCGCCCAGCGCCATTCCCGCCAGCGCCTCGTTCATCGGCACGTTGAAAAAGATCGTGACCGCGAAACAGCCGAAGAAATAGACTAGCGCCCCGGCCAGGATCAGCATCGCCGCCGGGCCCTCCAGGGTCAGCCAGGCGCTGCCTGCGATCACCACCGAGGCCGCTGCCATGCCGAGAAACAGCGTCATGAAGACCCAGCGAAACACCTCGCGGTTGATCACCTGCATCGCCTCGACCCCGCCGCCGGTGATCGCCAGCGACCGCATGATGAAGTCGGAAAACGCCAGGAACACCCCGGCCACAAGCGCATAGGCCAGAATGGCGATCTGCAGAAACAGAAAGAAAAACATCGACATGGGAACACTCCTTTGAAGATTGCGGCAGCGGGTCACCCCGCCGCCGATAAGGGCTCAGAGACCGGGTTCAGGCGGCCGCGTTCCAGGCGCCTGCCGCTGCGGCATTGCGGGCATAATCGGTGAAATCCCGGGGCGGACGGCCCAGCGCCTGCATCACGCCATCGGCCAGATGGGCATTGCGTCCGTCGAGGGTTTCGCGCGCGATGGCGGTAAAGACATCGGCCACGAAATCCCCGCCCGAGGCGGCCACATTGGCGTGGAAGTCCTCAAAGCTGATCGGCACATGCTGCACCGGCCGCCCGATCGCCTCGGAAAGGGCGGCGGCCATTTCGGCAAAGCTCACCAGACGCGGGCCGGTCACCTCGTAAAGCGCGCCGCGATGGCCGTCCTCGGTCAGGGCCGCGACCACCACATCGGCGATGTCCTCCACATCGATGATCGGCTCCACCACATCCCCGCCAGGCATCGGCAGCACCCCTCCGAGGATCGGGTCGTGCAGGTAGCCTTCGGAAAAGTTCTGCGCAAACCAGGCCGAGCGCACCAGGGTGAAGTCGATGCCGGAGGCGCGCACCACAGCCTCACCTTCCTGGGCGTGATGCTCACCGCGCCCCGACAGAAGCACCAGATGCTCCAGCCCCGATGTCTTGGCCAGGGCACAGAATTCCGCCACCTTTTCGACCGCGCCGGGAAAGGCCAGATCGGGGAAATAGGTGACATAGGCCTTGGCGACGCCCGCCAGGGCCGGCGCCCAGCTCTGCGCATTGTCCCAGTCAAACGGGATCTCCGCATGGCGGGTGCCGCGGCGCACCGCGTGGCCCTTGGCCTCCAGCCGGTCGGCCACACGGGCGCCGGTCTTGCCGGTGGCGCCGATCACGAGAATTGGAGAAATGTCCATTGTCTTGCTCCTTGGTCAAATTGAATGACCAAGGTCTAGCGGGACGCATCCGGTCAGATCTTGACCGCAGATGCCAGGGTTTTGACCGTCGCGGCCAATCTGATCAGCGCCGCTGGCGCGCCTTGCGATACTGCGCGGGCGTCTGCCCCGCCCAGCGTTTGAACGCCCGGCTGAACGCACTTTGTTCGGAGAACCCGGTCAGAAAGGCGATCTCGGCCAGAGAGTAGCTTTCATCGCGCAACAGCCCCTCGGCCAGCTCGCGGCGCGTGTCTTCGGTCAGGGTCTGGAAACTCACCCCATGGTCGGCCAGCCGCCGGTGAAACGACCGCGCGCTCAGGCCCAGACCCCGGGCAATATCGGCCATCTTCGGCATCCCTTCGGACAGGGCCCGGGCGATCGCATCGCGGGTGCTCTGCACCAGCCCCGGCTCGGGCTCCGGAAGGATCCGGGCCAGTTCCGTTTCCAGATGGGACATCAGAAACCGGGTGATCCCCGCATCCCCCAGCCGGTTCGGCCGCGCCAGAACCTCATGGGAGAACAAGAGCGCGTCCATATCGGCGCCGAACTGAACGGGTGCCGCGAAATACGCCTCATGGGCCGCCGTCACCGCCGGGGCCGGGTGCCGGATCAGCACGCGGAGCGGCGCCACCGGACCCGGCGCCACCTGTCGGGCCAGCGACACCGACGCGGCGAGCGTTGCCTCGTTCGACAGGCGCATTCCCAGCCGCCGCACCCCGGCGCGATGCAGAAGGAACAGCATCCCCTCGGGTGTTTCGCGCAGCTCGTATTCCACCACGCTGGTCCAAAGCCGCGCATAGCGTTCGACCCGCGCGAAGGAGCCGAGCAGATCCGGCGCCGCCTTCCAGGCCAGCCCCAGCGCGCCATAGTCATCGCAGCGCATGGCCGCCCCCACCCGCAGCGGCAGGGCGGTCACATCGGTGATCGCCGCCATCCGTTCCAGCAGATCGTAGTACGCCTGATCCGGGATCATCACCTTCGGATCCCAGGGCGCCGCCGCATCAAGCCCGACCGAAGCCAGCACCTCAGGGCCCGCCGCCCCGAGATCCGCCGCCGCCACCTTCTTGCGCGCAAAAAGTGATGTGATCGACCCCATGGCCGGACATATAGGCGTCGCGCCCGCCCGGACCAAGCCGCGCGCTTTGACCTAGCGCAAGGCGCCGCCCCCGGCCCCTGCCTAGATTTTCAACAGAACCGCTTTCGGGAGAAGACAGATGCTTGACATTTCCAACGCCAAGATCGTGCGCGTGATCTTTCTTGCGCGGGAATACGGGCCCGAAAGCGCCCATCTGCGCGACTATATCTCCGGGCTCAATGCCGATGAGCAGACCTCCCTCGTGGCGCTGATGTGGGTCGGGCGCGAGAGCTTCCCGCCCGACGAGATCAACCGCGCCCGCGCCGAGGCCGAAGCGGAAGCCTCCGCCCCCACCGAGCATTACCTTTCCGGTATTCCCGGCCTCGCGGAATATCTTGAAGACGGGATGGACATGCTGGGGATAGACGTGCGCGACACCGAGGACCGGATGTAGCCTCCTGACAAAACACTGTCAGCAGCCCGGGTGACAGGGCGCGCGCCCGCGACTAGCCTTCCCCCATGGCTGACCCGATTGACGACAAACCGCGCTGCTTTGGCTCCCATTCCGCGCTTTATGCCCGCTACCATGACGAGGAATGGGGCGTGCCCGTGCATGACGACCGGCTGCTTTTCGAGATGCTGATCCTCGAAGGCGCCCATGCGGGTCTGTCCTGGGAAACCGTGCTGAAGAAACGCGACGGTTACCGCGCGGTCTATCACGATTTCGATGTGGAACGGGTGGCGGCCATGGGGGATGATGAACTGGCCGAGGCGCTTCAGAACCCCACCATCATCCGCCACCGTCAGAAAGTGCCCGGCGCACGCCAGAATGCCCGGGTATTCCTCAGGATGCAGGCGGAATTCGGCAGCTTTTCCAACTGGCTCTGGTCCCATGTGGAGGGGCAACCGCGTCTGGGCCACTGGGAAACCCGCGAGGCCATGCCCGCCGTGACGCCGCTGGCCACGCAGATCTCAAAGGATCTCAAAAAGCGCGGCATGACCTTCGTCGGCCCCACGATCATCTACGCCTATCTGCAGGCGGTGGGTGTGGTGAATGACCATTTTCAGGGGTGCTGGAAGGCCGAACCCCGGGACTGAGGTCAGGAATACCCGACCTTTTGCGAGGAAACTCAACCATTTGGTCAATCAGCCCTTGCCAGCCCGAAATTCAACGGCTTACGTGTAGGCATCTGGGATGATTGAGTGATAATTAGTGAATGGACAATGTCTGTTCCGCGCCCCGGGGTATGGTGTTTGCCCTGCTCGGGGTGCCGGCAGCCCTGCAGCCGACACGTCTCAGCCTTGCAATCTCTGTGCCCTTCGGAGCCCCGCGCCCTAGCCGCAAGCCGGCCCGGCGCCCGCGCCCCCTCTCCGCCGGCGAAAATGGCCAAGAGAGGATTATTTCTCTCATATATCAATACCTTAACCATTGCCCCCTTGCCAAGAGAGGGGAGTGTCGACTAGGCTGCGCACGCCAGGGATGATTGAGGCACTTCTAATGAGTTGACGTGAGTGTGTGCGCGTCCCGGACCTGAAATTACGGCGGTCCGGGACGCCGCCTCGCAACAAGGCCGCGATTCGCCCCTCGGATCCGGCAGAGGGCGGCAACCCTCGATCTCAATTTCGCACCTTCTCCCCCCGGCTTTCATCGGCGGGACCAAAAGCTTCCCTAACGTTACTTTTTCTTTGACCTGCACCGGAAACCCGACAGGATATTTCCGATAATAAAGGAAATTCGTCGTGAAATTTATTGCCGACCCCCTGGTGCTGGGGGCCTTCGGAGTGGCGGCCGGTCTTTTGTCGACCTTCGCCTATCTCCCCTACATCCGTGACACGCTCAGCGGCAACGCCCAGCCGCAACGGGCCTCCTGGCTGATCTGGTCGGTGCTGGGCTCCATCGCCTTTTTCTCCCAGCTATATGAAGGGGCCGGCGCCTCGCTTTGGTTCGCGGCGGTGCAGGTCTCGGGCACGCTCCTGGTGCTGCTGCTGTCGGTCTGGAAAGGTCAGGGCGCCTATCTGCGCCCGGTCGATTACACGGTGCTGACCTGCGCCGCTGTCGGGCTGTTTTTGTGGTATCAGACCGAAACCGCGGCCTGGGCCCTCAGCATCACCATCGGGGTCAGCTTGCTGGGCGGCTTTCTGACCGTGGCGAAATCCTACCACATGCCGCAAACCGAAACCCTGACCACCTGGCCCTGTCGCTGATCGCCTCTGTCTGCGCGATGATCGCCGTGGGCCGGCTTGACCCGGTGCTGCTGGCCTATCCGGCCTATCTCTTCACCCTCTACGCGATGTTCGTCACCGCCATCCTCATGGGACGGCGCGCCCAGGTGGTCAACGCAAACGTCTGAGGATCTCGAAACTGGCATAGCCATCGGGCACCAGGCCCTGGCTGGCCTGAAAACCCCGGATCGCCTGGATCGTGTTCGGCCCGATCACCCCGTCGACACCCTGGGTGTTGTAACCGCGCGCCGACAACAGCCGCTGCATTTCCTTCTTCTCGGAGAACCGCAGGTTGCGGTCGCCGCGCGGCCAGCCGGTGCGCAGCGGCCCTGCGCCCTTGAGCCGGTCCGACAGATGCCCGACCGCGATCACATAGGCATCCGCCGTGTTGTAGCGCTCGATCACGTGGAAATTGTCAAAGATCATGAAGGCCGCACCGCGCGCGCCTGCTGGCAGCAGGATCGAGGCGCGCCCGTGGTTCGGCACCTTGCGCCCCTTCATGTCGCGCACCCCCATGGCGGCCCATTGGGTCGGGCTTTTCTTCACCCGCTCACCGGTCAGCCCGTAGTTGAAGCCGCGCGGCAATTGCACCTCCACCCCCCAGGGCTGCCCCTTGGTCCAGCCGAAGCGCTTGAGATAGGCCGCCGTCGACGCCAGCCCGTCGGTGGGATCGTCGGACCAGATGTCGCGCCGCCCGTCGCCGCGGAAATCCACCGCATAGGACAGATAGGAGGTCGGCATGAACTGGGTGTGCCCCATGGCCCCCGCCCAGCTTCCGGTCATCTGCCGGGGCGAGACATCGCCCGCCTGCAGGATCTTCAGCGCCGCGATCAATTGCTCCTCGAAGAATCGTCCGCGCCGCCCGTCATAGGCCAGGGTCGCCAGCGCCGAGATCAGCGGCGTCTTGCCCCGATAGGTGCCATAGGCGCTTTCCAGCCCCCAGATCGCGGTCACCACCTCGGCCTCGACCCCGAACCGCGCCTCGATCTCGCGCAGCAGGCGCTTGTGCTTGCGCAGACCGGCGCGGCCGTTCTTCACCCGGGTGTCGGACACGGCGCTGTCGAGATATTCCCAGATCTGCTTGGTGAATTCCGACTGGTTGCGGTCCTTTTCGATGATCGCGGGATCAAAGCGCACGCCGCGAAAGGCCGCGTCAAACACGCTGTCGCGAATGCCCGCCGCCCGCGCCCGGCGGCGGAACCCGCTGATCCAGCGCTGAAAGCCTGCGTTGGTGGCTTGGGATTGGGCCAGCACGAGAGTGCCCTCCGTGATCGTGGTGGGCCGGGGCTGGGGCGCGGCGGCCTGCTCGGGGGCCGCGAAAAGCGGTCCGGCCAGGCAAATCCCCAGAACAAAGGCGAATAGGCGACGCATGTGGTGATCCCTGCTCATTGGCTTTTTTTCGAGCCTAGCGAGATTCGAACGAGCCGGGAAGTCTCGCCCACCGGATCGGCAGAGCCTTGCCGCCGCTCACCCCTTGCGTTTGCGGACAACCTTGCGCTTGGTCTTGGCGGCCTTCTTGCGCGCCTTCATCGCCTTGCGCCGGGTCGGGCCGCGCGCGCCCCGCCCTGCCCCCTTGGGCAGTCCCTTGCCGTCAAGCTCCAGCAGTTCGAGCATGATCCCGCCGGTCACCGGGGTGACTTCAGACAGACGCACCAGCACCCGTTGGCCGACGGTGATCTCAAGCCCGGTGTCCGAGCCCATCAACGTGTGGCTGTCGCGGTCGTAATGAAAATACTCGCGCCCGATCTCGCGGATCGGGATCAGACCGTCGGCGCCGGTATCATCGAGCTGCACGAAGGCGCCGAAGCGCTGGATGCCGGAGATGCGCCCGCCGATCTCGGTGCCGACCCGGTCCGAGAGATAGGCGGCGAGATAGCGGTCGGTGGTGTCGCGTTCGGCCTCCATCGAGCGGCGCTCGGTGACCGAGATCTGTTCGCCGGTCTGGCGCAGCCGTTCGATTTCGGCCTCCGTCAACCCGTCCTGCCCCCAGCCATGGGCGCGGATCAGGGCGCGGTGGACGACAAGGTCCGCATAGCGGCGGATCGGCGAGGTGAAATGGGCGTAAGCCTTGAGCGCGAGGCCGAAATGGCCGAAATTCTCGGGCGCGTAATAGGCTTGCGTCATCGAGCGCAGCACCGCCATGTTGATGATCGCGGCGTCGTCATGGTCGGCCACGTCCCCCAGCAGGCGGTTGAGATGGGCGGTTTTCAGCACCTGCCCCTTGGCCAGCGTCAGGCCCGAGGCCTGGGCGGTTTCGCGCAGCGCATCGAGTTTTTCGCGGGCCGGTTCCTCGTGATCGCGGAACAGCAGCGGGACTTTCTTGGCGATCAGCGCTTCGGCGGCGGCCACATTGGCCAGCACCATGAATTCCTCGATCAGCTTGTGGGCGTCGAGCCGGTCCTTGTAGGCGACCGAACGCACCTCGCCCTGATCATCGAGAATGACCTGGCGTTCGGGGAGGTCGAGTTCCAGCGGCTGGCGGCGGGCGCGGGCTTTCAAAAGCGCGCCATAGGCAGCGTAGAGCGGGCGCAGCACGCTGTCCATCAGCGGGGCGCATTTGTCGTTTACATCGCCATCGATTGCGGCCTGCACTTCCTCGTAATGGAGCGAGGCGGCAGAGCGCATCAGGGCGCGGTGGAAGCTGTGCCCGATCAATTCGCCGCCCGCGTCGATCACCATGCGGGCGGTGATGCAGGGGCGTTCGACCCCTTCATGGAGCGAGCAGAGGTCGCCCGACAGGCGGTCGGGCAGCATGGGCACGACGCGGTCGGGGAAATAGGTGGAATTGCCGCGCGCCCAGGCCTCAACGTCGAGGGCGGAGCCGGGGGTGACGTAGTGGGCCACATCGGCGATGGCGACCCAGAGCACGTGGCCGCCCTGGTTTTTGGGATCGGGATCGGCTTCAGCCCAGACGGCGTCGTCATGGTCGCGGGCGTCAGAGGGGTCGATGGTCACCAGCGGCAGGTCGCGGAAGTCTTCGCGTTTGCCGAGCGCGGCGGGTTTGGCAGCGTCGGCCTCGGCGATGGCTGCATCGGGGAAATCGTCGCGCAGCCCGTGCTGGTGGATCGCGATCAGCGAGACGGCGGGGGGCTGCGACGGGTCACCGAGGCGGGTGACAATGCGCGCGCGCGGCAGGCCCATGCGGCCCTTGGGGCCGGATTGTTCGGCCTCGACCAGCTCGCCATCTTTCGCGCCATGGGTCGCGCCCTGGGGGACCAGCCATTCGCGGGCCGCCCCCTTGTCGATCGGCAGAATGCGCCCGCCCTCGGCGGTTTTTCTGAACACGCCCAGCACCTTACGCGGATTGGTGCCGATCCGGCGGATCAACCGGCCTTCGTAGCCGTGCGCCTCGTCCTTGACCTTTTGCAGCCGCGCCAGAATGCGGTCACCGGGGCCGAGGGCCGGATCGGCGGCCTTGAGGACCAACAGCACCAGCGGCTCCGGTCCCTCGCCCTGCCATTCCATCGGGCGGGCATAGAGATCGCCATCGGTGCCCGGTTCCGAGACCAGCAGGACCGAAACCGGCGGCAGGCTTTCGGGGTCGCGATAGGTCTTGCGGCATTTTTCCAGATGGCCCTCTTCCTGCAACTCCTTGAGCATCCGCTTGAGGTCGATCTTGGCATTGCCCTTGATCCCGAAGGCCTTGGCAATGTCGCGTTTCGAGGTGAGCGAAGGGTTTTCGCTGATCCAGTCGAGGATCTCGGATTTGGAGGGCATTTTGGCCATGTTTTGCCCCGTATCACGGGGGCGGCGCAAGGTCACGCGGGGAATGCGCGCGGCGCGCGCGCCTCCGGCGGGCGTATTTGGCGAAAGGGTGATGTCAGAGGTCGGCGGCCGTGTCCACGTCGCGGAGCATGTCGATCATGGTGGTCGGGCCGGGCAATGTTGGGAGCGTGTCGGCCCGTGTTTCCGGGTGGGACCAGCGGACATTCTCAAAAAGGGTCCGGGGCGCGCGCCCGGGGTGTTTGAGGCCGACGAGCCAGTAGCCGCCATCGGGCGCGGGGCCGATGACGGAAGCGGCCTGGCCGAGGGCGCGGAAGCCGCGGGCAATGTGGTGTCTGCGGATGCCGGGAATGTCGGAACCGATCAGGAGGCTGGGGCCCGGGGTCGCCGCAAGCGCGCGTTTCATCCGCTGGCCCAGATCGCCCCCGCCCTGCGCGAGGCGCGGCAGATCGGCGGGCCAGAGCGGTTTTCGCAGGCTCGTGTCGGGGGCGACGGCCAGCAGGATCTGCCAGCGCGGATCGCGCAGATTGCGCAGGCTGCGGGCGACCTGGTGCCGGTACCACCAGGCAGCATTGGTCAGGCCGATGTCAGCCCCGAGGCGGGTTTTCACCCGGCCCGCCCGCGGCTCCTTGACCATGAGGATGAGGGTCGGCTGTCTCACAGCGTCCGCAGCATGTCGCGGTGGGGGATGTTCGCGTCGAGATATTCCGGGCCTTCAGCGGCAAACCCGAGAGCTTCGTAGAACCCGATGGCATGGGTCTGGGCGCCGAGCTTGGCAGTCTCAAGTCCCATCGCCTTGATTTCCACAAGACAGGCTTCGATCAGCGCCTTGCCGATCCCGGTGCCCCGCTCGCTGGCCAACACCGCGACACGGCCGATCTTGCCGGTGGTGCCAACGGTCAGGATGCGAGCGGTGCCCACGGGCTGCTCACCGGCAAAGGCGATCAGGTGGACCGCCTCGCCATCGCGCCCGTCGCGTTCTTCTTCCTCGGACACGCCCTGCTCGGCGATAAAGACCCGGGCGCGAATGTCCAGCACCGCCGCCATATCTTCGGGCCCGGCCACGCGGATCATGCGAAATATCCCGTCAGGATACGGCGGTAGATGGAGGTGAGTTGCGGGATCTGGCCCATGGCGACCCGTTCGTCCACCTGATGCATGGATTTGCCCACAAGGCCGAATTCCACCACCGGGCAATGGGCGCGGATGAAGCGCGCATCCGACGTGCCGCCCGAGGTGGAAAGCGCAGGCGCGACGCCGGTTTCGGCTTCGACGGCTTCGGAGATGAGATCCGAGAGCGGGCCCGGCGGGGTCAGGAAGGCTTCGCCCGAGACCTGGGTTTTCATGGTGATGTCGATGCCGGTTTCCTCCGCCACCTTGCGCGCCTCATCCTCCAGCCAGTCGGTCAGGCTGGCCGAGCTGTGCACATCGTTGAAACGAATATTGACCGTGGCGCGGCAACTGGCCGGGATCACGTTATTGGCCGGGTTTCCGGTGTCGATCGTGGTCACCGCCAGGGTCGAGGGATCGAACTGATCGGTGCCCTGATCAAGCGGGTGGCTCGCGAGCCGGTCCATCAGCCGCGCCAGGGCGGGCACCGGGTTTTTCGCCCGGTGCGGATAGGCCGAATGGCCCTGCACGCCGGTCGCCGTGAAATAGGCGGTCATCGAGCCGCGACGGCCGATCTTCATCATCTCGCCCATCACATCGGGGCAAGTGGGTTCGCCCACAAGGCAGGCGGTCATCGCCTCACCATTGGCCGCCATCCAGTCGAGGATGGCGGCGGTGCCGTCGGTCGCATCGCCTTCCTCGTCGCCGGTGATGGTGATCAGGATCGCGCCCTCGGGCGGAGCCTCCTGCACCAGGGCGATGGCGGCGGCGACGAAAGCGGCGACGCCCGATTTCATGTCCACCGCGCCGCGCCCGTAAAGCCAGTCGCCGTCGGTCTCGGCCCCGAAAGGATCGAACGACCAGTCCGACACATCGCCCGGCGGCACCACATCGGTATGGCCGTTGAAGCCGAAGGTCCGTGCCGCGCCCTTGTCGCCCCAGCGGGCGACGAGATTGGCAATGCCGCCCCGGTCGGCGCGGAAACAGGTGAACCCGGCGGCGGTCAGATGCTCTTCCAACAGGCGGATTGCGCCGCCCTCTTCCGGGGTAACCGAGGCGCAGCGGATCAGCGAACGGGTCAATTCGATGGGATCAATGCTCATGGGCCATGGCTAGCGAAAGCGCGGCCCGCCCGCAATCGCAACTGTGGCGTGAGGAGCACCCTTTAACCCATTGTTTACCAAGCCCTCTATGCGCAAGCCCTTCCCCGGGGCATGATTCGAGCAACAAAAAGCCGAGGCAGGCCCATGATGCGGGACGGGGAAAACCCCGGTCGCATCCTCCGGATTTTCGCGAGCACACCCCGATCGGGGCGGTGGATCTGTCTCTTTGAACATGAGGCAGGTATGGTTGCTGGGGTCGAGCTAACCTACAATCGGAATGCGTCCGCGCAGGCCATGGCGAATGCCATCTTCGGTGATGGGGTAACGGTCAACGATGCACGGTTGAACGCCGATCCGGACCGGGATGCGTCGGCCATTTTCAGCAATGGCAATGGGATCTCGCCGGGCGTGGTGCCCAGCGACACGGGCGTGATCCTGTCCACCGGCGATGTCCGCGCCTTCACCTCGACGGGCTCGCAATCGAACTTCCGCTCCAACACCACCTCCTCCAACAGCGGGCCGAACAATGACCCGCTGTTCAACGCGCTGGCGGGCGGCTCGACTTTTGATGCGTCCTATCTGGAGGTGGATTTCACCCCCGATCCGGGGGTGAATTTCATCACCATGGAATTCGTCTTTTCTTCGGAGGAATATCCCGAATACGCGGGCTCGATCTACAATGACATGGTCGGCGTCTGGATCGACGGCAATGTGGTGCCGCTGGCGGCCGGCACCGGTGTCGCCAGTGTCGGCAACATCAACCAATCGGGCGGGATCAACCTGTTCAAATCGAACACCGGCGACCAGTTCAACACCGAGATGGACGGGTTCACCGTGTCGATGTCGGTCACCGTTCCGGTGACCCCGGGGCAGGAAAACACCCTGCGGATCGGTGTCGCTGATGTGGCCGACAGCCAGTATGATTCCAACCTGCTGATCGCTGCAAACAGCGTCCAGGGCACTCTCGTGGCGGTGGAAGACCGGGTGCTCCTGCGCCCCGGCGACAGCAAGGTGGTGGATGTCCAGGCCAATGACCTGAACCTCACCGGCGGCATTGTGGTGATCACCCGGATCAACGACATCCCCGTCTCGCCCGGCGACAGCGTCACCCTGAACACCGGCCAGACCATCACGCTCAATGCCGATGGCACGCTCAGCATGGTCGGCAACACCGCCTCCGAGGATGTGGCTTTCACCTATGAGGTGGAATCCTCCACCGGTGACACGGCGGTGGGCTTTATCAATGTGGATACGGTGCCCTGCTTTGTCGCCGGCACGATGATCCGCACCCCGCGCGGCGAACGTCCGGTGGAGAAGCTCAAGGTCGGTCAGCGGGTGATGACGCTCGACAACGGCCCCCAGGTGATCCGCTGGATCGGGCGGCGCCGGTTGCCGGCCCAGGGGCCGATGGCGCCGATCCGGATCGCGCCGGGGGTGCTGGGCGCGACCCGCGCGCTCCATGTCTCGCCCCTGCACCGGCTCCTGTTGCAGAATGAACAGGCCGAGCTGCTCTATGGTTCCTGCGAGATTCTGGCCGCCGCCCGCGATCTGGTGGGCGAACGCGGCATCACGCGACGCGAGGGCGGCATGGTGGAGTATTTCCACCTGCTGTTTGACGATCATCAGATGATCTGGTCCGACGGGCTTTTGAGCGAAAGCTTCCTGCCCGGTCCCCAGACCACCCATTGCTTCGAACCCGAACGCATCGCGGAGATCCGCAGCATCTTTCCCGATCTCGACCCGCGCACCGGCGCGGGCTACGGGCCCGCCGCCCGGCCTGCATTGAAACGCTACGAGGCGCGGCTGCTGGTGGCCTGAGCCTCAGCCCAGATGGAGGGCAGCCACCGCCGCAGGCAGATCCGCGATCCGTTCGACCACGGCGCGCGCGGTGCCCCATTCGGCCTCCGCCCCATAGCCCCAGCGGGCCGCGAGGCTCGCCATGCCCACCTCGGCGGCCGCCGCAATGTCATGATGCCGGTCGCCCACCATGACCGAGCTTTCCGGATCTTCCCCGGTCACCTTGATCGCATGGGCCAGAAGATCGCCCTTCCAGTTGAACGTGCCATCGAGCTCGGGGCCGAATTCCCGTGCCATGAAGGGCGCAATGCCGAAATGGGCGGTGATCTTGGTGGCATAGGCATGGGGTTTGGCGGTCATCAGATAGAGCCGCGCGCCCTGGTCCTGAAGCGCGGCCAGCACCTCCAGCGTGCCGGGATAAAGCTCCGCCTCATACATGCCGCCCGCAGTATAATGGGCCCGGTAGGCGGCGATGGCGGCCTCGACCTCGGCCTCCGAAAGACCAAGCTGCGGGAAACTGTCCGCGAAAGGCGGGCCGATCATCCACATCAGATCGGTTTCGGCCAGCTCCGGCCGGTCGATCTCGCGCAGCCCGTGGCGGATCGAGGCCAGAATGCCCAGGTGGGATTTCATCAGCGTGCCGTCGAGATCGAGAAACACCGCGCTCATGTCTCGTCCCTCAGCACCGAAGTTTCAGCGACAATCACCGCGTTTTCCTCAAGCGCCCGCGCCATCAATTCGCGATCGTCCTCGCCGATTTCATGGCCTTCCGCCTCGCGTTCGGCCAGGGTGCCGTAGCTGGTGACATCGAGCGGGTTCAGATCGGCGCTTTTCAGGATCGCCACGGTTTCGCGCACCGCCTCGGCCTCTTCACGCCCAGCCGAATAGCACAGAAGTGCTGCCCCGGTGGCGCCCTCGGGCAGGCCATCTCCGGGGCCGCGCCCCACCTCCACCAGCAGGGTGTAGACCTGCGGGGTCTTCTTCTTTTTCCGCTCCGCCATGTCCCGGGCCTAGGAGGTTCGGCCGCGATTGTCCATGGGGCTCAGGGCCAGGGCAGGAGCGGCGCGCAGCTGGGCATTTCGGGCGCCATCGACAGCGGGCGTTCATAGAGATAGCGGAACCCGGCCAGGGTGACGGGCGACATGGGTTTGCCCCAGGTTTCGCGCCAGAGCCGTCCGGCATCCTCCGGGCTGCCATGGGTCTTGATCGCCAGACGCAGATCGGTCGGATCGTCGTCGTCCATCGCCTCAAGGATCGTTTTGCGCGACAGGCTCAGGCAATCCTCCATCCCCGGCCCGCCTTCGAGCCACACCGGCCCGGCCTGTTCCATGACGCAGAACCCGGTCATGATCGCCGCCCGCACCGGCGGATCGGCCAGCCGGTAATGGGCTGAAAACGCGTCCCAATTCCAGAACAGATCATCATCGCCCGGACCGCCCGACAGGCGGTTGATCACCAAAAGCGCGGTGGCGGCGGTGAAGGCGTGAAAATCGTCATCCGGCAGGGAGGCCGTCAACAGAAGTTGCGAGGACAGCCGCTCCGCATCGGGACCGGTCAGGATCCCGCCGGAAGCGATGATCCCGCCGATCGCCGCACGGTCGGCCTGGGTCCGTCCCAGGCGCGACACGGCTTCGGGCTGCGCGTTCAGGACGTTGATCAGGTCGCGCAGGGCCTGACGTCTGCGGAAGACATCCGCGGTACTGGTAAACATGACTAAAAGTATTGCTAAAAAATTCTGGCAATACGGAGTCAATTCGGCGGCAGCACCGCGTTAAGAGGGAGAAAGGTTAACGCGGGATCAGGGGCACGCCCGGATCCCGCGCGGTCCCGTCTCAGTCCCGCAGCAGCTCGTTGATGCCGGTCTTGGAGCGGGTCTTTTCATCGACGCGCTTCACGATCACCGCGCAATAGAGGCTGACGTTGTTCTTCGAGGGCATCGAGCCTGCGACCACCACCGAATAGGGCGGCACTTCGCCATACATGACCTCGCCGGTCTCCCGGTCGACGATCTTGGTGGACTGGCCGATGAAGACGCCCATGCCGAGGACCGAGCCTTCGCGCACGATCACGCCCTCGACCACTTCGGACCGCGCACCGATAAAGCAATTGTCCTCGATGATTGTCGGCCCGGCCTGCATCGGTTCCAGCACGCCGCCAATGCCGACGCCGCCCGAGAGATGGACGTTCTTGCCGATCTGGGCACAGGACCCGACGGTGGCCCAGGTGTCGACCATGGTGCCTTCATCCACATAGGCGCCCAGGTTCACGAAAGACGGCATCAAGACCACGCCGGGGGCCACGAAGGCGGATTTGCGCACGACGCAATTGGGCACCGCACGGAAGCCTGCGGCTTTCCACTGGTCGTCACCCCAACCGGCGAACTTGCTGTCCACCTTGTCCCACCAGCCGCCGCCCTGGGGGCCGCCCGATTGTTGTTCCATGTCCTTCAGGCGGAAGCCCAGAAGCACCGCCTTTTTGGCCCATTGGTTCACATGCCAGCTGCCATCGTCCTGTTTTTCGGCCACCCGCAGCGTACCGGCGTCAAGCGCATTGAGCGTCGCCTCGATCGCCTCGCGGGTCTCGCCCGTGGTGGCGGGCGTGATCGTGTCACGGGCCTCCCAGGCGGCTTCGATGGCGGTTTCAAGCTGGGCGTTGGACATGGTTTCCCCCTGATCTGGTTCCGTCGCGAAATAGCGCGTGGCAGCCTGGCACGCAAGCGACGGCGCGATGTCTTGAAAAGACATCGGTCAGGAAACTTTTCAAGTTTCCTGCACCCTACCCCTGCCCCGGCAGCTTCGACGAGATCCGCCCGCCGCCGAGACCGGCCAGGTTGGTGCCGCCCATAAGCCGCATGTGTTCCACCTTGGGGCAGCGATCCTCGACCACCAGCACACCGGCCGCGCGCGCCTTGGCCGCCGCCTCCGCATGGCGGACGTTGAACTGCATCCAGATGCATTTCAGCCCCGGCAGGCATTCCAGCGCCTCGTCGACCACCTCGGGCACGGCCTCGGACCGACGAAAGATGTCGACCATGTCGACCTGGGTGCCCGCCGGGATATCGGCAAGGCTTGCCAGCACCGGCTCGCCCAGAAGCGTCTGACCCGCCTGCACGGGATTGATCGGAATCACCCGCCGCCCCCGGCTGCTCATATAGGTGGCGACAAACATCGAGGGGCGCACCGGGTTGGTGGAGGCGCCGACCATGGCGATGGTCTTGGTGCCTTCAAGGATCCGCCGCAGAGTGGCGTCGTCGGTTTCATCCACCATGTCAGGCGCCTCCGTGCAACAAACCGCGCACCGGGCGCTCCACCCCGGTGACCAGCCCGTCCCAGTTTTTCACCGGACGGTTCAGCATCGGATGGCCGGGCTCGATCACCCCCAGCCGCGCCAGAAGGGCGGCAATGGCCACTTCGGCACCCCGGGTTGCGCCATCTTCGATCTTCAGCGCAATACCGAGCTTCATCCGGGGCAAAATCGCCACGAACACCCCTTCCGCACCGGTTTTCACCGCCGCCGCCCCGCCTGCGGCCTGCATCAGGGCGGCACAGGCCCGCCCCTTGCCGCTGACCAGCTCGGGATGGGCAATCATTGCGTCGCGGAGTGCGGCCATGGCGCCATCACGGGGGCCCGAAGCCGCGCCTGCTATGGCAAATCGGGCCATGGCGCGGGCCAGCCCCGTCACGCTGACAGCAAAATTCGGCGCCGAACAACCGTCGATTCCGTAGCCGGGGCTGGTCTCGCCACAACTGTCCTCAAAGGCGCCGCGCACCGCCTGCTGCACCGGATTGCCGGTCTCCACATAATCGAGCCCCGCCCCAAGATGCTGCGCCAGCGTCAGGAATCCCGCATGTTTGCCGGAACAATTGTTATGGAGTCGCGTGGGCGCTTCGCCCGCCCGGATCATCCCCTGACGCAGGTCACGATCGCGCGAGGCCTGGGGGCCGCAGATCAGCGCCTCTTCCGTCAGGCCCAGATCATTGAGCCAGGCCGACACCCGCGCCACATGGCGGGTTTCGCCCGAATGGGAGGCACAGGCCAGCGCCAGCTGTTCCGGGGTGAGATGCGCCCCCGCCCCGCTTTCCAGCAAAGGCAGGGCCTGCAGCATCTTGGCCGAAGAGCGCGGCAGGATCACCAGATCGGGATCGCCCCAGGCCTCCACCACCTCGCCGGCCCCGTTGGCAATGACCGCATGGCCGCGATGGCGCGATTCCACGAAAGGACCACGGGTGATTTCCACAAGGGGCGCAGGTGCCGGCAAAGTGACCTCCTTGAGACGCAGCGAATTTCTGCTTGGGGGGTTTCCTCTCCCGCCCGAGATACGGTATTAAAGCACCAAAGGACAGGGGCCGTCCGCGCAGACGCGCGACGCAGAGGACACCCACCCGCACAGAGCAGAGGCATCAACATGGTGACAGGACGAATTTTCTCGGCGGCAGTTGTTATGGCACTGGGCCTGCCCGCAGGCGCACTCGCCCAGGACAGCAGCACCCGGGTGGCGGCGGAAACCGACTGGGCCGTCTTCGAGGGCGCCGAGCCCAAGGAATGCTGGGCGGTGACCGCGCCGAAGAAGACCGTGAACACCCGCGACGGGCGCGAGGTTTCGGTGCGCCGGGGCGATATCCTGCTCTTCGTTTCCTATCGCCCGGCGGAAAAAGTGGCCGGCGAGATCAGCTTCACCGGCGGGTACCCCTTTGCCGATGGCTCCACCGCGACGATGGAAGTCGGCGACACCACCTTCAACCTCTTCACCGAGGGCGAATATGCCTGGCCCGCCACGCCGGAAGATGATCAGAAGATCATGACCGCGATCAAGCGTGGTGCTGACGCGACCATCACCGCGCGGTCCTCGCGCGGCACCCAGACCCAGGACACGTTCTCGCTTCTGGGCGCCACCGCGATGATCGCCGAGGCCGAAAAGCGCTGCGGACCGCAAGGCTAGGGCACCTCACGGGGGCGCCCGCCCGAAATCCTTTGGCAAACCGCGTCTTTTCGCCTATATCCCCGGTCTGATCCCAGGATATGAGCCCATGACCGCCACCGCGCCAATCACCCAGGACGTTTTGACCCTGCCCCGCAAGGAGGCGGAGACCGACAGCCGTGTGAACCTCGTCGGCCTGACCCGCGCCGGTCTGGCCGAGGCGTTGCGCGACGCCGGCACGCCCGACAAGCAGGTCAAGATGCGGGTCAATCAGATCTGGCAATGGGTCTATCACTGGGGCGTGCGCGATTTCGACGCGATGACCAATCTGTCCAAGGCCTATCGCGCCCAGCTGGCCGACCATTTTCGCATCGAGCTGCCGGAAATGGTCTCGCGCCAGATCTCCGATGACGGCACCCGCAAATACCTCGTCCGCATCGCCGGCGGGCATGAGGTCGAGGTGGTCTATATTCCCGAGGAAGATCGCGGCACGCTGTGCATTTCCTCCCAGGTCGGCTGCACGCTCACCTGTTCCTTCTGCCACACCGGCACCCAGAAACTGGTCCGCAACCTGACGGCGGGCGAGATCATCGGCCAGGTGATGATGGCCCGCGACGATCTCGATGAATGGCCCGAACCCGGCGTCGGCACCGGCGAGACCGGCCCGCGCCTTTTGTCGAACATCGTGCTGATGGGCATGGGCGAGCCCTTGTACAATTTCGAATCCGTCCGCGACGCCATGCAGATCGCCATGGATGGCGAAGGCATCGCGCTGTCGCGCCGCCGGATCACGCTTTCGACCAGCGGTGTGGTGCCCGAAATCGCGCGCACCGCCGAGGAAATCGGCTGCATGCTGGCGATCAGCTTCCACGCCACCACCGACGAGGTGCGCGACAGGCTGGTGCCGATCAACAAGCGCTGGAACATCGAAAGCCTGCTGGAGGCGCTGCGGGCCTATCCGAAACTGTCGAATTCCGAGCGGATCACCTTTGAATATGTGATGCTGAAGGATGTGAACGACAGCGACGAAGACGCGCGCCGTCTGCTGAAACACATCAAGGGCATTCCCGCCAAGATCAACCTGATCCCGTTCAACGAATGGCCCGGCTCGCCCTATCAGCGCTCGGACTGGAAGCGGATCAAGGCCTTTGCCGACATCATCTACAAGGCCGGCTATGCCTCGCCGATCCGCACCCCGCGCGGTGAGGACATCATGGCCGCCTGCGGTCAGTTGAAATCCGCCACCGAACGGGCGCGCAAAAGCCGGGCGCAGATTGCAGCGGAAGCGGGATTGAAGTAGGCAGCGGGCATTCGCCCTTCACAACAGGCCGCCCGTGTCATGATCCCCGGATGGAAGCTGCGACGCGAATTCGAGCGTCTTCGCACCCAGATCGCCGCCCTGCCCTCACTGGTGGTGCAGCCATTCGTGCAGCGCCGCTACGACCGCCGCCGCGCCACCGCCATTCGGGTGAGCGAAGGCGCCCTGGCGGCGGGCCCCAAGCTGGCGATCTTCCTGATCTATCAGCCGAAGGGGGTGAGTGCCGGCGTTCTGGCCACCTGCGATCACCTCCTTGCGCGCGGCTTTGCGCCCATCGTGATCAGCAACACGCCGCTTTCGCGCGAGGATCAGACCGCCCTTCAGCCGCGCGCCCATCTGCTGGTGGAGCGGCCGAATTACGGTTATGATTTCGGCGGCTACCGGGATGGGGTCTGGCTGATCAACAGCCGTGGCCTTGCGCCCGAAAGCGTACTTTTCCTCAATGATTCCGTATGGTTCCCGATTTTCGGCGACAGCGACATGCTGACCCGGATGGAAACGGCGCCGGAAAATTACCTGGGCACCCAGGTCTTTGGCGACGTCACCGCACAGGGCAGGAAACAGGGCTTTCTGGGCTCCTATTGCTTCCTGATCAAGGCGCCGGTCTGGCAGAGCGAGACCTTCCAGCGCTTCTGGGCGGAATACCGCAATTCCTCCAACAAGGAAGTCACCCTGCGGCGCGGGGAGCGGGCCTTTTCCCGGCTGATCCTGAGCGCCTGCGGCGGCGGGGCGGCCCTTTTCGATCAGGCCCGGTTTGCGGCGATGGTGGAAGGTCTGACCGAAGCGGAACTGCGCGAGGCGATCGGCGACATGGTGGTGACCGACCCGGCGCTGGAGGCGGAACAGACCGCAATGCTCGCCCGTCTCGACAGCGCCGGCGCAGACGAGATGCGAGCGCTGATCCACGTCTCGGCCCGCTCGAAGAATTACATCGCCGCCGCCCCGGTGCTGAGCCTGCGCAAGCTCGGCTTTCCGATGATCAAGAAGAACAACGAACGCCATTACAAATTCGCCCGCCAGCGCATTCTGCGCGCGGTGGAGGAAGGCCGGTTGCCCGGGCTCGACCCGGTGACGCTGGCCGAATTGCGCGCCCGCGACTGAACCGCCCCGACATTGCCGTTGGGGCATATCCTTCCTATATGCGGGCAAACAACGCAGCGAAGGCACGAAAGATGATGCGCACATATCTTCTGATGGCCGCAATGACCGCCTTTGTCGGCGCCATCGGCCTGTTGCTGGGCGGCCAGGCCGGTCTCTTGATCGCGCTCGTGATCGCGGCCGGGATGAATTTCTATTCCTACTGGAACTCCGACAAGGCGGTGTTGCGCATGCATGGCGCCCGCCCGGTCGATGGGCGCAGCGCGCCCGATCTGTGGGACATGACCGAAACCATGGCCCGGCGCGCCGGGATGCCGATGCCCGCGCTTTACATCATCGAGACCGAGCAACCGAACGCCTTTGCCACCGGGCGGAACCCCGAGAATGCCGCCGTCGCGGTGACCCAGGGCCTGTTGCGCAACATGACCCGCGACGAGGTGGCGGGCGTCGTCGCCCATGAGCTGGCCCATATCAAGAACCGCGACACGCTGACCATGACGATCACCGCGACCCTTGCGGGCGCCGTGTCGATGCTGGCGAATTTCGCCCTGTTCTTTGGCGGCGGCCGCGACCGGCCGATGGGGCTGATCGGCACCATCGCCATGATGATCCTCGCACCACTGGCCGCCGCGATGGTGCAGATGGCGATTAGCCGGGTGCGGGAATACGAGGCCGATGCCGAGGGGGCGGAGATCTGCGGCAATCCCGACTGGCTCGCCTCGGCGCTGGCCCGTCTGGGCAAATTGTCCGGCCGGATCGACAATATCGCCGCCGAGCGCAACCCGGCCACCGCCCATATGTTCATCGTCAACCCCCTGCACATGCAGGCGGTCGACAGCCTCTTTGCCACCCATCCGCCGATCGAGAAGCGCATCGCCAAGCTGCGCGAGATGGGCGGCGGGCGCCCCTCGCTCGTGCGCAGCCGGTTGACCGGCCACGGGCCCTGGGGCTGAGGGCAGCCCACCGAGACCCGGAGATCGAGACATGACAGAAACCCTTGAAAAAGAAACGTTTTCCTTCCAGACCGAGGTTGGTCAACTGCTGGAAATCGTGGCCGGATCGCTTTACTCCAATCGCGAGGTTTTCCTGCGCGAACTGCTTTCCAACGCATCCGACGCCTGCGACAAGCGGCGCTATGCGGCCCTGACCGACGCCGCGCTCGCCCAATCGGGCGAGTTTGCCATCACCCTTGCGGCCGATGCCAAGGCCAGGACCCTGTCGATTTCCGACAATGGCATCGGCATGAACCACGGCGATCTGCTCGACACCCTGGGCACCATCGCCAAATCGGGCACCGGCGCCTTTATCGAGGCGCTGAAGGCCGATGACACCGACCGGCCCGGGCTGATCGGCCAGTTCGGCGTCGGCTTCTATTCCGCTTTCATGGTCGCCGACCGGGTCGATGTGGTGACCCGCAAAGCCGGGGAGGAGACCGCCTGGCTCTGGTCTTCCGACGGCAAGGGTGCCTTCACGATCGAACCCGCCCAGCGCGACGAAGGCGGCACCACGGTCACCCTGCATCTGAAAAAGGACGCCAGGGAATTCGCCGACGAGACCCGCATCCGGCACATCATCAAGACCTATTCCGACCATATCAGCTTCCCCGTCCTTCTGGGCGAGGAGACGCTGAACGCGGCGCAGGCGCTCTGGACCCGGCCCGCCAAGGACATCACCGAAGAGCAATATGCCGAATTCTACCGCCACAGCGCCCATGCGTTCGATGCGCCCTGGCGGGTGATGCACAACCGGGTCGAGGGCAATCTGAACCACACCAGCCTGCTCTTCGTCCCCGGCACCCAGCCCTTCGATCTTTTCGAGCCCGAGCGCAAAAGCCATGTGAAGCTCTACGTCAACCGGGTCTTCATCTCCGAAAGCCCGAAGGATCTGATCCCCGCCTATCTGCGCTTCCTGCGCGGCGTGGTCGACAGCGAGGATCTGTCGCTCAATGTCTCGCGCGAGATGCTGCAGAACGATCCGCAGCTGACCAAGATCCGGACCTCGATCACCAAAAAGGTGCTCGGCGAGTTGAAAAAGGCCGCGAAGAAACCGGAGGAGTATGCCGGATTCTGGAGCAATTTCGGCGCCGTGCTGAAGGAGGGGCTGGTGGAAGACCCCGCCCTGCGCGACCGCATTCTCGAGATTTGCCGCTTCACGTCGACCGGGGCCGAGGGGCTGACCAGCCTTGCCGATTACCTCGCCCGCATGAAGGAAGGTCAGGAGGCGATCTTCTACATTGCCGGTGAGGATGCCGCCAAGCTCGCCCAATCGCCCCATCTGGAAGGCTTCCGGGCCAAGGGGGTCGAGGTGCTGCTCCTGGCCGATCATGTGGATGAATTCTGGCTGCAGCACATCCCCGAATTCGAGGGCAAACCGTTCAAATCCATCACCCGGGGCGCTGCCGATCTGGACCAGATCGAGGGCGAAACACCGCAGGAGGAAACGCGCGCGGACGAGGCCGATCTGTCGCCCCTGATCGCCGCGATCAAGGCGGAGCTGGGGGAGGCGGTGAAGGATGTGCGCCCCTCGAAGCGGCTGACCGACAGCCCGGTCTGTCTGATCGCCGACGAGGGCGACATGGATGTCAATCTCGAGCGTCTGCTGAAACGTCACGGCCAGTTGCAGGACGGCGCGCCACGGGTGCTGGAGTTGAACCCGACCCATGGGGTGATCACCGCTCTCGCCTCCCGGGCCACGTCGGATGCGGGCGATGAGGGGCTGCGGGAAGCCGCCCATCTGCTTCTGGATCAAGCCCGGATCGTCGAGGGCGACCTGCCCGCAGATCCGACGGAGTTTGCCCGCAGGCTGGGCCGGGTCATGGCGCTGGCCTTCGGCGGCTGACCCACGCGCGGGCCGGAGGATCTCCGGCCCGGCGCCTGCGCCGCGTCACGCCCAGGCGACGCCGTTTTCATCCATCGGCAATGCGCCGACCCGCAGATCGCTTTGCGCCGCAATGGCATTGGCCAGCGCGGGGGCAGCGGGCGGCGTGCCCGGCTCACCGACCCCCGAGGGCGGCGCGGCCGAGGGCACAATATGGACGTCGATATTGGCAATATCGCCTATCCGCAGCGGTTCGTAATCGGGGAAATTGTACTGATCGACCGCCCCACCCGTCAGGGTGATCCGGTCGCGCATCACATGGCCAATGCCATAGCCGATGCCGCCTTCCATCTGGGCCACCACCACATCGGGGTTGACCGCGATGCCGCAATCGACGGCACAGGTCACGTTCTCGATACGGATACCGTCTTCGGCACTCCCCGAAATCTCGACCACCTCGGCCACATAGGAGCCGAAGGATTTGTGCACCGCGATCCCCTTGGAATGCCCGGCGGGCGCACGGCCCCAACCGCCCTTTTCAGCGGCAAGTTTCAGCACGCCGGCCATGCGCTTCTGGTCGTCGCCCTCGCCTGTGAGATAGGCCAGACGGAAATCGACCGGATCACGCCCCGCCGCCTGGGCGGCCATGTCCATCATCACCTCCATCACATAGGCGGTATGAGTATGGCCGACCGAGCGCCACCAGAGCGTGCTCGTGGCCTTTTCCGTGTCGGTGAGACCAAAGGCGCCATTGGGGATCTGGTAAGGGGAATCCGATGTGCCCTCGACCGAAGAATGGTCGATCCCATCCTTGACCACCATGCTTTCAAACGCCGTGCCCTTCATGATCGACTGGCCCGCGATTTGATGCTCCCAGCCGACAATGTCGCCATCCGCATTCAGCCCGACGCGCACCTTGTGCCCGAAGGCGGGACGATAGTAGCCCGAGCGCAGATCATCCTCGCGCGACCAGACAAGCTTCACCGGCCGGGTCCGGTCGGTCATGGCGAAGGCCAGGCCTGCCTCGACCTGATAATCCGCATCCGGCGTCGCCCGGCGCCCGAAAGAGCCGCCCGCAAGCATCGTCTTCACCTGCACCTTTTCCATCGGCAATTCGAGGATCTGGCTCAGCGCCATATGGGGGCCGGTGGGCATCTGGGCGCCGTCGTGCAGGATGATCCCGCCATCGGCCAGAGGCTCGATCGTGCAGTTCAGCGGCTCCATCGGCGCATGCGCCAGAAGCGGGAAGTAGAAGGTCTGTTCCACCACCCTGTCGGCGGCCGCGATGGCGGCGCGGGTGGCGGCGACATCGGCCTTGTTGATGTTGTAGGTCGGCTCGGCTTCAAGGGCCGCGCGGATCTCCGCCTCGATCTCGTCCGAACTGCGGGTCTCTGCCGCCGAAGTGTCCCAGGTGACCTCAAGCGCCTCGCGGGCCTGCATCGCGGCCCAGGTCGTTTCGGCATAGACCGCAACCCCGGCCTTGTTGGGCAGCAGGGCAGCGTTCAGGAAACCCTTCACCTCGCGCGCCGCTGCATCGTCAAAGCCGGTGGCCAACGCGCCGCGCTGTTCGGGGCGGGCGATCATCGCGACCATCTGGTTCGGCAGGTGCAGATCCATGGCGAATTGCGCAGACCCATTGGTCTTGGCGGGGCTGTCGAGACGGCGCACGGCGGCATTGCCGATCAGCCGGAACTCGGAGGGGTCTTTCAGACGCGGGTTCTCCGGCGCGGACCGCTCGGCAGCGGCGGCGACGAAATCGCCCAAGGGCGCCGATTGACCAGCCCCCGAGATCACGCCCTCCTCCAGCACCAATTCGCGCGCATCAACACCCCAGCTTTGGGCCGCAGCCTCAAGCAGCATCTCGCGCGCCGCCGCGCCTGCCTGCCGGTATTGCATGAAGGAATTGGCCATGGCGGTGGAGCCGCCGGTGCCCTGGAACGGACCGAAGAACAGGTTGTTGTAGACCTGCGGGTTCGAGGGCGCGAATTCGAAGGTGATCTGGTCCATGCGCAGGCCCAGCTCTTCGGCGACCAGGGTCGACAGGCCGGTGGCCGGGCCCTGCCCCTTTTCGAAATGTTTGACGATGGCGGTGACCGAGCCATCGGCGCCGATCTTGACGAAAGGGTTGAGCTGGGCGCCGGACCCAGCCGCCAGCGCGCCTTTCGGCGTCACCCCGACCATCAGCACCGCACCGGTGGCAGCGGCCCCTTTGAGGAACCCGCGACGAGAGGTTGTAATGCTCATGATCAGGCCTCCAGAATTTCGGCCGCGCGCTGGATGCCGGCGCGGATGCGTTGATAGGTGGCACAGCGACAGGCGTTGCCGTACATGTAATCGTCGATCTCGGCCGGGTTCGGCTTCGGGTTCTCGCTCAGAAGCCCCACCGCCGACATGATCTGGCCGGACTGGCAATAGCCGCATTGCACCACGTCAAGCTCGACCCAGGCCTGCTGCACCGCCGCGCCGATCCGGCTGTCGGCCATCGCCTCGATCGTGGTGATCTCGGACCCTTCGACGTCTTCGATATAGGTCTGACAGGACCGCACCGGTTCCCCATCCATATGCACCGTGCACGCCCCGCAGGAGGCAACGCCGCAGCCGAACTTGGTGCCGGTCATCTTCAGCTCATCGCGGATGACCCACAAAAGCGGCGTGCCCGCTTCCGCGTCCACCTGATGTGTCTTGCCGTTCAATTTCAAGGAAAATGCCATTTTTGAACTCCCTGGAGTGTGGATGGAAACCTAGGTCCGGCCGGGGCCGGATCAACCCTTGCCGTGAACCGGTGGCACAGAGAGGCCGACCGCCGCGCGGGCCTATTCAAACCAGTCGTTTCGCGCCATGATACACGAAAGAGCCGATGCGGGGGAGGAGATCGCATGAAACAGGCTGTTGTCACCGGGGGCACCCGGGGGATCGGTGCGGGCATCGCCCGGGTGCTGGCCGAAGCGGGCTGGTCGGTGATCGCCGCCTCGGTGTCCGAGGCCGAGATGGAGGCCTTCGCCCCCCAGGACGGGATCACCCTGCATCTTCTCGACGTCACCGATCAGGCGTCGGTCGAGGGGCTTTTCGCCCCGCTCGACCGGCTGGACGCGCTGGTCAATTGCGCCGGCATCCTTGTGCGCGAGAAAGAATATGACATCGAGGTGTTTGCCCGCGTGCTGGAGGTCAATCTGACCGGCACCATGCGCTGCTGCCTTGCGGCCCATCCGCTGCTGGCCCGCGCGAACGGCGCCATCGTCAACACCGCGTCGATGCTCAGCACCTTCGGCGGCCCCCTGGTGCCGGCCTATTCCGCCTCCAAGGGGGGCGTGGCGCAATTGACCAAGGCGCTGGCCGGACGCTGGGCCGAAGACGGCATCCGGGTGAACGCGATCGCGCCGGGCTGGATCGAAACCGAGATGACCCGGGGGTTGCGCGAAAACCCCGAGCGCACCCGGGGCATCCTTGGGCGCACACCGATGAACCGCTGGGGCAAACCCGAGGAGGTGGGCGCCCTGGTCGAATGGCTGTTGAGCGAGAGAGCAAGTTTCGTCACCGGATCGGTCTACCCGGTCGATGGCGGCTATCTGGCCATGTGAGGAGAGGACCATGAAAGACGAAGACACATCGAGAATGCCCTATCAGTTGCCTTTCCCCCGGGATGCGCAGGAGGAGATCGTCATTCCGAATGCGATGGGCGGGGATGACCGGCTCTGGGTGCCGCAGGCGGAAAACGTCTGGTTCCGCCCGCTCTGCCTGAACCGGTCCCAGGGCTATTGGATGAACCTGCTGAAGGTGAAAAAGGCCGGGGTTCTGTCGCGCCACCGCCATCCGCAGCCGGTCCATGGTTTCGTGCTCAAGGGCCGCTGGCATTATCTGGAACACGATTGGGTGGCCGAGGAAGGCGGCTATGTCTTCGAGCCGCCGGGCGAAACCCACACGCTGGTGGTGCCCGAGGATGTGGACGAGATGATCACCTATTTCCAGGTCAACGGCGTGATGTGCTACGTCGATCCCTGGGGCAAGGTCACCGGCTACGAGGATGTCTTCACCAAGATCGACCTCTGCCGCAAACATTTTGCCGAGGTCGGTCTGGGCGAGGACTTCGTCGAACAGTTCATTCGCTAGGGCGCGGACGGCGGGCGCCGGGCGATCAATAGGTCGCCCGTCCCCCCGACAGATCCATCGCCGATCCGGTGGTGAAGGAATTCTCCGGCGAGACCAGCCAGACGATCATCTTTGCCGCCTCTTCGACCTCCAGAAAGCGCCCGCGCGGGATTTTCGACAGCATGTAGTCGATATGCTCCTGGCTCATCTGGTCGAAAATCCGCGTCCGCGCCGCCGCCGGGGTCACGCAATTGACCGCGATGTCATGGCCCGCCAGTTCCTTGCCCAGCGATTTGGTCAGCCCGATCACCGCCGCTTTCGAGGCCGAATAGGCCGAGGCATTGGGGTTGCCCTCCTTGCCCGCCACCGAGGCGACATTGAGGATGCGGCCATAATTCTGCGCCACCATGCCGGGCACCACCACGCGGTTGACGTAGAAGGTGCCGTTGAGATTGACGTCCACCACCTTGTGCCAGGCGTCGATGTCATACTCTGCCAGCGGCGCATTGGGCCCGGCGATGCCTGCGGAATTGACCAGGATCGACGGCGTGCCCAACGCGTCGCAGGTGGTCCGATAGGCCGCCTCCACCGCCGCCAGATCGGTGATGTCGCAGGGCACCGCAAGACCGCCCAGCCCGGCCATGGCGCTGTCATTGAGACTGTCCATGTCCCAGGACGCAATCCGCACGCCCCTGGCCGCCAGCGCCTCCGCCACCGCAAAGCCGATGCCCTGCGCGCCGCCGGTGACCACCGCCACCTGTCCTGCCATCTCGGTCATTCCTCGCCTCCCCGCGCCTTGAATATCCCCACCAGCCTATGCCGGAAGGTGAGCCCGCCGAAAAGGGTCAGCGAAAGGGCGAGAAGCGTCAGCGCCATTTGCCAGTTGGCCTCCCCCGCGCTCAGCCCCGACAGAAGAAACAGCAGCACCGCGCTGACCGCGAACAGGAGCGGCCGCACCGCCCGTTCGTCGCTGTCCTCGAACATCAGGAACGCCAGTTCGAACCCGGCGGCCAGCGCCAGCGTGTAGGACATGATCTCAAGCGTGTCGGCGCAACGGATCCCGTTGCCGAGGCTCACCGCATCGGCAACGCATTGATGATCGGTCAGCACCAGCATGTAGACCTTGAGGATCAGCGTGATCGCCAGCCCGAGCCCGAGGATCATCTGGCAGATCGTGCGAATGATCCGCGCCGGGCGCAGCACCTGCGCGGCATAGCGGGCGGCGTCGTTCTGGGGTTCCATGCTCATCGCCGCCCTCCCGGCAATGCCGCCAGCACCGTGTCCACATCGGTCACCGTGGCGACGTTCTGCATCGCATAATTGACCGAGGCGTTGTGCCAATCGGCATTCATCGTGGAACAGGCATTTTCCGGCAGGATCACCCGGAACCCCTTGTCGGCCGCCGTGCGCGCGGTGTGTTCGACCGACATATTGGTCCAGGCGCCGGTGTTGAGGATCGTGTCGATGCCGCCATGGCGCAGATAGCTTTCCAGACGGCTGGTCTCAAACGGGCTCATCGACATCTTTTCCACCACCAGATCGCCCGGCCGCGGCTCCAGCCCCGGCACCGGGGCCGCCCCATGGGTGCCGCGCACCATGGCATTGGCCGCGACCAGCCCGTCATAAAGGGCGGCGTGGCGGATGACATTGGGGTGGCCCGGCTCGCAGACAAACCAGACATGGATCACCTGCCCGCCCGCGCGCCGCAGCGCATCGGCCAGCCGCTGGCAATTGGCGATCACGTTCTGCTCGCGCGCATGGGCCGGCGATCCGCTTTCGGCAAAGGCGCCGCCTTCCATGATCACGTCATTCTGCATGTCCTGAATGATCATCGCCGTGCGCGCCGGGTCGATCTCGAACGCCGGGGCCGCGGCCGTTGCGGCGCGTTTGTCCGCCCCCATGAAGGGCTCGCGCCGCGCGCTGGTCTTCATGTCCACCGCATAGACCGAAGTGGAGGCGCAGATATAAAGCGTGGTCCAGTCCGGCCCGCCCCAATGAAGGTTCGCCGCCAGTTCCGGAATGGCCATCTCGCCCAGCTTCAGCCCATGAAAATCATAGACCCAGATCCCCCCCGGCCCGGTGACATAGACATTGCCTTCATGGTCGCATTTCATCCCATCGGGCACGCCCGCCCGCCCCGGCTCGACAATGCCGCTGGCAAAGACCCGCGCGTTGGTCAGCCGCCCGTCGGCGCCGATGTCGAACATGCGGATATTGGCCTGATCGGTGTCGTTGACCCAGAGAAACTGCTCGCAGGGGCTGAGGCAAAGCCCGTTGGGCTGGGTGAACATGTAGCGGTCCGAGACCAGCTCCGGCGCGTCTCCGGGCCGGTGACCGGGGGGCAGGCGGTAGACGCCCTGAAACCCCATCTCGGTCTCGCGCTCCACCCCGAAGCCGGGCATTCGCCCATAGGTCGGGTCGGTGAAATAGATCGCGCCATCGGACCGCATGATGATGTCATTGGGGGAGTTCAGCTCACGCCCTTCGAAATGCGAGGCCAGCACCTCGCGGGCGCCCGAAGGGCTGATGCGAACGACCGAGGAGGTCGCATGTTCGCAGACGATCAGGTTCAGATCCCCGTCATAGGTCAGCCCGTTGCCCTTGTTCGAGGGCCGCGCCACCTCTTCCACTCCGCGCGCCGGAGACCAGCGCCGCCGCACATCGCCGGGCATGTCGGAGAACAGCAGGCTCTGGTCGACCGGGTGCCAGAGCGGGCCTTCGGTGAAATCGAACCCGGTTCCGATCTGACGCACCGGGGCGGCGGGCGCGATCAGATCCTCGAACCGGGGGTCGCTGACGATATGGGGCATGGGCGCGTGTCCTTCAGGCCGGGAACCAGTTGCGGGCAGGCAGGCTTTCCACCACCGGCCCCGGGCAGGTCATGCCGAGCCGTCCCACCACCTGGCCATGTTCGATCACCGCCCCCCGGTCATGGACCGGGAGCAGATAGCGGTAATTGTTCAGCAGTTTCTTGATCTGCGCCTTCTCGTCGCGTTTCGATCCGGCATGGTTCCCGGTGACCTGCGGCTCCATGTAATTGTTGACCCGCACATGGTTCACCACCTGATCGTTGAAATCATAGATCACGTCACCACAGATGCAGGCCAGCCCGTCGGCGGTTTCGACGATCACATTCATCGACCCTTCGGTATGCGCCCCCGCCGGTTCGCACCACACGCCCGGGATGATCTCCTCGGCGCCCGAGATTTCCAGATCGAGAAAGCGGATCGCTTCGGGCTCATAGATCCGGTCCACCAGATGTTTGACATCCGGCTTCGGGTATTGCGGATACATGATGCCCGAGACCGAGAATTCCATTTCGCGGCGGTTCAGCACCACAGTTGTGTTCATCGGGAAATCATCGTCATTGCCCGCATGGTCGATATGCAGATGGGTGTGCAGGATATAGCGGATGTCGCCCGGGCGCAGACCGTGTTTCGCCAATTGCTGTTCGATCTGGTTCTCGTGGTAGCAATGGCCGCGCATCCCCAGCGTTTCCATGATCGCATTGTCGCGGTAACCGGTGTCGACCAGGATCGGATAGGCGCCACCAAGGATCAGGAACCCATAGGTCGGCACCCGTCGTGTGCGGCCGCAGTCATGGCCGAGCACCAGAAAGCTGCCCTCCAGTTCGATATCGCCGAGATCGAGTACATGTATCGTGAGGGCCATCTGTGTCTCCCTTAAGTCAAAGCGGTCGGACCGCGCTGCGGCCTTGGTTGCGTCATTGTTTGTCGGGCGGTGAGGCTCAGCACATGGCGCGCCACCGCCTGCGTGCTGGCCCCGTCGCCCAGGTGATCAAGAAGCGGCAGCACCGCGCTGATCCCCCCGGTGGCGGGCGTGTAATCCGGATCGGCGGCCAAGGGCGTCAGCCAGTCGAGCCGCCAGGCCAGTCGGGAGAGACGCGCCACCGCCTCCACCATCGCGCCGCTGTCGCCGCGCTCCAGCCCGTCGGACAGAACCAGAACGGCCGCACCACGCGCAAAGCCCGCGTAGCGCGGCACGGAAAGATAGGCGGCAAGCCCGTCACCCAGCCGCGTGCCGCCATCCACATCGGCGATCACCGACGCGAGCCGCTCCATCGCCTGGGCCCGGTTTCTGAGCCGCAGGGCCGGTGTCACCCGGGTCAGACGGGTGCCGAGCGTGAACACCTCCGCCCGCTCCGCCACCCGCATCAGCCCATGGGCGAACTGCAGCGCCGCTTCGGTGCGCGCCTTCATCGAGCCCGACACATCCACCAAAAGCACAATCTTGCGCTGCCGCTCCTTGCGGCGCCGCCGTGCGAGGGTGAAGACCTCGCCATCGCGCCGCGCCGCGTCGCGCAGCGTGCGCCGCATGTCCAAAAGCCGCCCGCGCGGATCGGATTGAAACCGGTAGGAGCGCCTGCGCGGCAGGCGGCTGCGCGCCTCGCGTTGAAACGCGGTCAGCGCATCCTCCCCCACGCCAAAGCCCCGGCGCGACAGGCGTTCCAGCGTTGCCGCCTCCTCCCCCGGCGGGCTTTCGGGGTCGATCTCCTCGCCGTCGGCCTCCGCCCCCGTGGGCTCATGGGCGGGCACCGGCTCTTCTTCGGTCTCCACCGCGCCGGTCGCGGTCAGCCCCAGGAAGAAAGCCCGGAACAGCGCGTCGAACTCCTCCTCCCGTTCCTTCGGGATCGCCATCATCGCTAGGCCCGCGCGGCGAATGTCACCCATGTCGCGGGGGCCGAGCAGGTCGATGGCCTGCAAAAAGCCGATGGTCTGATCGGGGGCCACGGCAAAGCCATGGGCGCGCAGGATCGTGGGAAATTCGACAAAGGGCCGGACGGTGCGGGGAAGCGCGTCGCTCATGCCGCGTCCCCCGGCAGGATCGCGTCAAGGCGTGGGGCCATATGCGAAAGATCGTCCTGATCCTTCAGCGCCACCCCGATGGAACGGCGGAAGGCGGCGGGCCAGGCCGCACCCTGGGCGTTGAGCAGCGTCGCCGCTTCCGCCCATTCCACGGTCTCTGCCACACCCGGCGGTTTGACCAGCGGTTCCTCCCGCATCAACCCGACAGACGCCACCACCGCCGCCGCCGTCGCCTCGGCCACAGAGGACGCGCGGGTCATCACGATCTGCGCCTCAAGTGCGGGATCGGGGTAGTCGATCCAGTGATAAACACAGCGGCGGCGCAAGGCCTCGTGCAGGTCGCGGGTCCGGTTCGAGGTCAGCACCACAATCGGATGGGACCGCGCCCGCACCGTGCCGGTTTCCGGGATCGAAATGGAGAAGTCGGAAAGGAATTCCAATAGAAACGCTTCGAACTCATGATCCGACCGGTCGATCTCGTCGATCAACAGCAGGGTCTCATCGGGCGCGCGCAGGGCCTCCAGCAGCGGCCGCGCCAGCAGGAACTCATCGGAATAAAGGTTCAGCCCTGCCGCATCCGCCTGGCGAATGGCCAGCATCTGGCGCGGGTAATTCCACTCATAAAGGGCGGCGGCCGCATCGATCCCCTCATAGCATTGCAGCCGGATCACCTTGCGCCCCAGCACCGCGCCGATGGCCTTGGCGGCCTCTGTCTTGCCGACCCCGGGCGCACCTTCGAGCAAGAGCGGCTTGCCAAGGGCGAGCCCCAGATAGGCCGCCGTCGCAAGCGGCGCATCGGCCAGATATTGCGCCGTGACCAGCGCCGATTGCAGCGCCTCCGGGCTCGCGATCCCGCTTATGTCGGCGCGCACCGCCATCAGCGCCCGGGCGTCCCCTGCGGCCGCGCCCCGCCATTGGCGCGCAAGCCCCGCAGCACCTTCTCCGGCGTGATCGGCAGGCTGTCGCATTCGACGCCGACGGCATTGAACACCCCATTGGCAATGGCCGGCAGCACCGGGTTGGCACACATCTCGCCCGGCCCCTTGCCACCGAAGGGCGCATCCGGCGCGGGGCGTTCGAGCACCGAGATATGATGGGGCACCACATCACCCGGACCGGGCTGCAGGTAGTGGTTGAAATCCTCCGGCCCATGGGCGCGGTCGGGATAATTGGGCTCGGTGGTTTCATAAAGCGCATGCGCCACCCCCATCCAGGCGCCGCCGATCAACTGCTGTTCCACCAGTTTCGGGTTCAACGCCCGGCCCACCTCATAGGCCGAGTTGATCGCGGTCACCTCGACCTCGCCGGTCTCGTCATCCACGGTCAGATCGACGATGAGGGCGGCATGGGCGAAGGACGACACCGGCGTCATCTCGCCCGTATCCGCATCCACCTCCGACAGCGGCACAAGGAAAATCCCCCGCCCCGCAAGCGTGCGGCCTTGGGTGAATTGCGCCGCAATCGCCGTGTCTTCGACGGTGATCGACCGGCTCGGCGCGCCCTTTACATGGATATTGCCGCGCCCGTCGGTCACCAGATCGGCGGCGTCCACCTCCAGCTCCTCACCGGCGGCCTCCAGCATCTGACGCCGCGCCTCGGTGGCGGCCCGGATGATGGCGTTGCCCATCCGGTGGGTGCCGCGCGAGGCAAAGGAGCCCATATCATGCGGCCCGGTGTCGCTGTCGGCAGTGTCCACATAGACATCTTCGACCGGCACGCCGAGGGTTTCCGCCGCCAGTTGCCGACCCACCGATTTGATCCCCTGACCAAGATCGATGGAGGACAGCGCCACCTTGAACTTACCGTCTGGCGTGGCGTGAACCAGCGCCTGGCTGGGATCGCCGCCCAGGTTCATGCCGATGGGATAGTTGATGCAGGCAAAGCCGCGCCCGTGGTGAATGGTCATCAGCGCCTCCTTGTGCCGGAGAGGAACCGCGACACGCCGGGCCGTTTGACCGCCCGCTGGAAATGCGGTCTCGCCGGGTCTTCGGGTTGCGGTGGTGGCGGCGGTGGGGCCGCCGCGGTCGGCGCCGGACGCGGTGGTTCGGGGGGCGTGGGCAAGCTCGCGGCTGGCCGTGCGGTATAGGCCGAGGGCAGGCTTGGGCCTCCGGTGACCGGAGCGGCGGCGGCGGGAGGTGCGACGGGCGCGGGTTCCGCCGGTTTCGGCGCGGGCGCGGTCGGGGCCATGGGCGCTTTGAACCCCGACCGCTCCTGCTCGGCCGCCATATCCTCGCGTTGTGGCGCATTGCCGAAGGCGGAACTGTTATGGGCCGAATGCCCCTGAGGCAGACGCCGCCGCGCCCCCTGCCCGGCATCGGGTTCCGGGCCGAGCCCGGTGCGCCGCCGTTCGCCGATCCGGCCTTCTTCATCAATCACCGTCTCGGGAATGAGGCCCAGAGCCCCTTCGCCGCCGCCGATCTTCGACGATGCCCGCATCGCCTCGCCCGACAGCGCCCAGCCGGTTTTCTGCGCCACCACCTGACAGCTTTCAATCAGCGCGCAATTCTTCGCCGCGCGCCGATGCGCCTTCATGTCACCATCGCGATAGGCATTGAGAATGCGCAGCTCGATCGGGTCCATCCCCACCGCGCGGGCCACCTTGTCCATATGCCGTTCGATGGCGAAATCGCAGGCGGTGATGCCAAAGCCGCGCATCGCCGTCGACGGCGTGCGGTTGGTGTAGACGCAATAAACATTCGAGGCGACATTGGGGATCGAATAGGGCCCGGGCAGGTGGCCGGTGGATTTCTGCACCGCATAGGACGAGAGCCGCGTGAAGGCACCGGCATCAAAGAACCCGGTGAACATGCGCGCCAGAATACGCCCGTCGCGGGCGACCCCGTCCTTGATCTTCCAGCGCTCCCCGCCACGCGGCGCCCCGACCTGCATTTCCTCGGCCCGGTCCCACATGTATTTGACCGGCTTGCCGGTGGCGAGACAGGCAAGCGCGGCGAGAGGCTCATGATGACTGTCGACCTTGCCACCAAAACCGCCGCCCACGGTGCCGCCGATGAAATGCAGCCGCGCCGAATTCAGATCGAGCTGTTTTGCAGTGACACCGACCGAGAAGAACAGGCCTTGCGTCGAGGTATAGACGGTGATCCGGTCATTGGTTTCAGGCGCGGCAATGGCGCCGCAGGTCTCGATCGGCGCCTGTTCGATGGGCGACATCTGATAGGTGGCTTCGACGATGTGATCGGCCTCGGCAAACCCCTTATCCACGTCGCCGAACCGCAGTTTCTGGTGATCGTAAGTGTCGGCATAATCGAAGGTGTTGTTCGGGTATTCCGCGTTCACCACCGGGGCCTCGGGTTTCAACGCCTCCTCCACGTCGAGCACGAAGGGCAGTTCCTCGTAATCGACCCGCACCGCCTGCACCGCCGCTTCGGCCGCGCGCACCGAGGTGGCGACAATCGCCAGGATCGGCTGGCCCACGTAAGACACCTTGTCGGTGGCCAGGAGCGGCTCGTCATCGCGACCGAAGTTGATCAGCGACAGAAGCGTATTCACATTGACCGGCACATCGCGGGCGCTGAGCACCTTGACCACCCCTGCCATCCGTTCGGCTCCGCTGGCGTCGACGCTGCGAATGCGCGCGTGGTGATGGGGCGAGCGGACGCAGCGCATGTGCAGCAGCCCGTCAAACAGGTGGTCGTCATAGAACGGCGAACGCCCGGTCACATGGCCGAGAATGTCCTGGCGCAGAATGGGCTTGCCGACTACGTCAAAGTCATCGGCGCGTTCATCGGCAAAAAGATCCTTGCGATATTCCACCACCATCAGGCCGCCCCCCGGTGTTTGGCCGCTTCAAGAATGGCGTCGATGATCGGCTCATAGCCGGTGCAGCGGCAGAGATTGCCGGAAATCGCCTCGTCCACCTCCGCCCGCGTCGGGTTCGGATTGCGGTCGAGAAGCGCTTTTGCCGCCATCAGCATGCCGGGGGTGCAATAGCCGCATTGGGCGGCAAAGCCCTCCATGAAGGCGATCTGGAGCGGGTGCAGATCCGGCCCGTCGGCCAGCCCGCCTGCGGTGTCGACCCGGCGGCCAGCCACGGTCTCGGCCAGGGTCAGGCAGGCGATATGGGCCTCCCCGTCGATCATCACCGTGCAGGCGCCGCAGCCGCCCTGACCGCAGCCGTATTTGGGCGAGAGATCGCCGCAGCCCCGGCGCAGCACGTCGAGCAGATTGCCGCCCGGGTCGACGAACACCGCCGCCTCTTCGCCGTTGAGCGTGAACGTGATCGGCGTCTTCATCGCGCCTCCTCCCCCAGCAGCAACCGGCGCAGATGCACCGGGGCCACCTCGCGCCGGTACCAGGCCGAGGCAATCGGATCATCGGGCAGCTCCAGCCCCTCGGTGGCCACCGCCAAGGCCGGCGCGATCCCGTTTGCATCAAGGCTTGCGCCCTCCAGAGCCGCCTCCACCGCAGGCACGCGGAGGGGCGTCGGACCCATGGCGCCATAGGCCACGCGCGCCCCCGACAACCGCCCCGCCGCGCGCGTCAGATGGGCCGCCATCGACATGACCGACACGCCCTTGGGCTTGACCCGCGCGACCTTGCGGAACCGCAGCGCATCACTGTCCGGACGCCGCACCAGCACCGCCTGCACCAGCCCGCGCCGTTCGGCCAGAAAGGCCTCCAGCGACATCTCCCGCCCGTCCGCCATGCGCAGATCGGCCCCCAGCGCCAGCAGCGCGACGGTGAGATCGCCGTAAGGATGCGGCGCCATCAGATTGCCGCCCACTGTCGCCATGTTGCGGATCGCGGGCCCCCCCACGGCGCGGGCGGCAGGGGTGAGAAAATCCACCTCCCGATGGCCGATCAGCCCGGTCATGGTCACGCCGGCGCCAATGGCGATCCGGTCGCCATCGCGTGCAATCTGGCGCAGGGCGGGATCGGGCGAATGCACAATCCGTTTCACCCGCGCATCGAAGTAATTCACCCGGTTCATGATCAGCGTGCCGCCGCCCAGAAACCGGCTGTCGGGCGTCATTGCCGCTGCCGCTTCGGCCGCCGTGGGAAAACTCACCACCTCAAGCATGGCCCGCCTCCATATGGCTGCGAATGGCCTCGAACCCGGCCACATAAACGCCCTCGCCCACCAGTTCGGCCAGTTCGGCCTCGCGGCCTTTCGGCGTGTCGAACCGGCTTTCCCATTCCCAGAAACAGCGGTCGCCATCGGTCACCGGGAAAAGCCGCACATGGGCCACGTAGTTGAAAAGCGGGATCGGGGTGTCGATGAGGCAATAGGAAAAGCTCTGTTCCAGATCGGAAAGCGTCAGCAATTGCTCGCGCAGATTGGCGCCATCGGTGAGCCGGAAATTCCGCACCGCACCCACCCGGTCCGAGGCATGGCCGCGCTCGATATGGCTTTCGGCAATCACCGGATGCCAGCGGTCATGGCCGTTGAAATCCCGGATCACATCCCAGACAGCCTCCGCCGGCGCATCGATCACGGTGCTTTTCCTCACCCGTGGCATCACGCGCCCCCGAATTGCCGCTTCAGCGCATCGAACCCGCCCTGGAACACCTCGTTGCCCACCAGCGCCACAAGCCCGTCTTCCTCGCCCGGATCGCAGGAGAACTCCGCTGTCCATTCCGCAAACGTGCCGTTGCTTTCGGTCACCGGCGTGAGCCGCAGGGTGGCGATGTAATCGGTCAGCGGCATCGGGCTGTCGAGGATCGAATAGGTGCAGAACATGTCGTAATCCGACAGGCCCAGAAGCTGTTCGCGGATGTTGTCGCCATTCTGCAGGTTGAAGTTGCGGATGCAGCCGACCTGATCGGCGGGCAGCGCCTCCTCGATCCGGCTGTCGCGGATCATCGGGTGCCAGCGCGGCAGATCGTTGAACCCCCGCACCTTGTCCCAGACCCGATCGGCTGGCGCGCCAATGACGCTCGACGTGTAAACCCGCGCCATCTTACGACTTCGCCTCCCCGTCCTTCTTCTTCGCCTCGTCCGCCTTCAGATTGGCCAGCTTCTGGCTTTCGCTCATGGCCCGCGCCATGTTGTTGGCGTCCTGGAACACCGCCGATTTGGCGAGGTTCGAGCCATCGATGCCGATGTCGTTCATCAGGCTGTCGATCATCGGCCCCTGCACCCGGTAGCGGAGCGCGGAATTGATCACCTCGTCGGTCGGGCTGGCGCCAGTGCCACCCCCGCCGCCGCCGCCATTGCCGCCATCGGACCAGTTGAGCCCGGTGGTGCCGCCGCCGCCCAATTGCATGATCTTGATCTCGTCGATCTTCTCGAGCGGTTTGACCTGGGCGGCGATGATGCCCTCGAGCCGTTCCAGCATGTTGCGCTTGAAGAGCGAGGCGCGCGCCTCGTCGGTGAGAATGTTCTCGGCCTCGTTGATGAGCCGCTGCGCCTCGGCGCGCACGGCGGCCACCACCTCTTCGGCATGGGCGGCAAGCTTGGCGCGTTCGGCCTCTTTCTCGGCCTCGGTGACCCCGACCAGCTTGTCGCGGGACGCGGCCTCGACGGCTTTCGCCGTGTCGACCTTGGCCAGGGCGGCAGCAGCTTCGGCGCGTTTCGCCTCCGCCTTGATCGCGGCCGCACTTTCATCAAGCGACTTGCCGTAAAGCGCAATCGCCTTCTCCATCGCGGCTTCTTCGACGGCCTTCTCGCGCTCGATCTCCAATTGCCGCCGCTTCTTCTGATGGGCGATGCGCGCGTCGTCCAATTCATCCTCCGACTGGATCTGCACCCGCTCGACGATCTCCTTCGCGGCAATCTCCGCTTCGCGCAGCGCCTTGGTGCGTTCGACCTCCAGATGTTCGATCGCCTTGCGCCGCTCCACATTGGCCGCGTCAATCGCACGCTCCTTCTCGATCTCGGCGGCGCGTGTCTTCGCTTCCTCCTCGATCCGGGCGGCGTTGATCGTCTCCTGCGCGGCGATATTGGCCGCATCGACCGCGCGGTTGCGGGCGATCTCGCGCTCGCGCATGTCCTGCTCATAGGCAATACGCTCGGCGGCAAGGGTCTTTTCCTTGGCAATCCGCGCCGCTTCCACCGCCTGCGCCTTCGCCTCCTCGCGCGCCTCGGTCTGTTCATGGGCCTCGATCCGCTCGAAAGCCAGAAGACGCTCCTGGGCGATCCGCGCGGTTTCCACCGCCTCGCGGGCGTCGATCTCGGCCTGATCGACGGCGCGGTTGCGCTCAATCTCCAGGCTCCGCGTCTCCCGGTCGGACGAAATCCGCGCCGAGGCCACGGCTTTTTCCTGCATGATGCGAAGCTTCTCGGTCGCCTCCCGCTGGGCGATCTCGGCCTCTGAGATCGCCAGATCGCGCGCCACTTCCCGCTCGCGGGTGGTCTGCTCGAAGGCGATGCGCGCATCGGTCACCGCCTTTTCCTGAGCGATCCGGGCCTGCTCCACCGCTTCGCGCGCAGCGATGCCTTCCGCATCCACCGCCTGCTGCCGCGCAATCTCCCGGGTCTGGGTCTCGCGCTCCTTGGCGATCCGCGCCTCGTCCAGCGCCTTTTCCTGAGCGATGCGCGCGGTTTCCACCGTCTCGCGCGCCGCAATCTCGGCCGCATCGGTTTCCTGGCGGGTGCGAATGCGCTCTTCGGTCAGCGCCTTTTCCTGGGCGATGCGCGCCTTTTCAATCGCTTCCCGCGTGGCAATGTCGGCCTCCTCGACCACCTGCTGGCGTTCGATCTCGCGCTGGCGGATCTCGCGCTCCGACGCAATCCGCGCCTCGGAGATCTGCCGCTCATTCTCGATCCGTGCGGTCTCGATGGCCTCACGCGACAACAGTGTCGCCTGTTCCGCATCCTTCTCCCGCTCGGACCGTTCGCGGGCCAGTTCGGCACGCTGCTGCGCGCGGCGGAATTCCACCTCGCGCTCCTGATCAAGCCGCGCTTCTTCCGAGGCGCGCTCGATGTCCAGCGCCTGTTTCTCGGCCTCGAGATTGCGCGCCCGGATCTGGATCATCGCATCCTGTTCGATGTCGTTGCGCAGCTTGCGGCGCGCCTCGACCGCCTCGATCACATTGGTCAGACCCTCGGCATCGAACTTGTTCGACGGGTTGAAATACTGAATGTCGGTCTGGTCGATATCGGTGGCAGCGACGCTTTCCAGTTCCAGCCCGTTCTTGTCGAGCCCCTCCTGCGCCATCTCCAGAACCCGCGCGACATAGTCGTTCCGGTTTTCGTGCACCTCCTCCAGCGTCATCTGGCTGGCCACCGTGCGAAGTGCCGAGATGAACTTGCCCGACAGAAGCGAATGAATGCGTTCAGGTTCCAGCGTGCGCCGCCCCAGCGTCGAGGCCGCCAGCGACACCGCCTCCCGGCTCTGGTTCACCCGCACGTAGAATTCCGCATCCACATCGATGCGCATCCGGTCGCGGGTGATCAGCGCCTCGTCCTTTTCGCGGGTCACCGCCAGTTGCAACGAGTTCATGTTCACCGGCGTGATGTCATGGATGATCGGCCAGACGAAGGCGCCACCATTGATCACCACCTTTTCCCCGAGGAACCCGGTGCGGACAAAGGCCACCTCCTTGGTCGAGCGGCGGTAAAGCCAGTGCATCACCCAGTAGATGACGAAGATCACGATCACGGCGGCAATCAGCCACAAGATCAGTTGTCCTATCAGTTCACCAGTCATAGGAACCTCCCTTCAGCCCTTGCGGCCGATCTTCTTGAATGTCTTCGTTTGTTCGGTCAGCGCGATTTCCGTCGGCAGGCGCTCCATCGACGACGCACCGTAAAACCCGTGACAATGTTTGGTGTTGTTCAGAACGAATTCCGCATCCTCCGGCATCGCCACCGGCCCGCCATGGACAAGCACGATCACCTCCGGGTTCACCTCCAGCGCCGCCGCGCCCCAGGCATCGGTCAATGCCGGCGCCTCTTCCAGCGACACGCCGGTTTCGGCTCCGATGGAGCCGCCGGTGGTCAGGCCCAGATGCACCACGATGATGTCGGCCCCCGCCTCCGCCATGGCGCGGGCATCGGCCTCGCTGAAGACATAGGGCGTGGTCAAGAGCCCGCGGGCGGAGGCCATGCGGATCATCTCCACCTCATGGCCATATCCCATGCCGGTCTCTTCGAGATTGGCGCGAAAGAGCCCGTCGATCAGCCCGACGGTGGGAAAGTTCTGCACGCCCGCAAAGCCTTCGGCCTGCACATCATCCAGAAATTTCTCCATCCGGCGGAACGGATCGGTGGCGCAGACGCCGGCCAGAACCGGCGTATGCTTGACCACCGGCAGCACCTCGCCGGCCATCTCCATCACCACGCCATTGGCGTCACCATAAGGCATGAGCCCGGCAAGCGAGCCGCGCCCGGCCATCCGGTAGCGGCCGGAATTGTAGATCACGATCAGATCGATCCCGCCCGCTTCTTCGCATTTCGCCGAAAGCCCGGTGCCGGCACCGCCGCCGATGATCGGCTCGCCCCGGTCGCGCATGGCGCGGAATTTGGTCATCAACTCATTGCGGTCAAACACGTCTCTATCCTTGTCCTGCGGCACGGGGGGCCGGGGCGCTCCCGTGCAGGCTTCTGAACTCACCGGCCACGAGGGCGGCGAATTCCGGGTCATTGATGTGATGGGGCACGCGGATCAGATGGCGGGTGCCGGTTTGCTGCACGGCGGCCTCCAGCGCGCCGAAGAGTGCGGCATCGGCAGCCGGGTCGTAGAACGGCTGGCCCGGCCCGGCGATGGCCGAAATGCCGCCTTCGGGCAGATAGAACCGCACCGGCCCGGTCATGCGGTTGAGCTTTTCGCCAATCCAGCGCCCGATCTCGGCACATTCCTCAGGCGTCGTGCGCATCAGCGTGACCTGCGGGTTGTGTTCGTAGAACAGCCGGTCGCGGTAGCGTTCGGGCACCGTGTCGCGCGCGCCGAAATTCACCATGTCCAGCGCGCCGCAGGAGCCGATATAGGGACGGGCGCTGGTGATCGCGGCCTCAAATCGGGTCTCATCGGCCGGGAACACGCCGCCTGCGATCATGTCGCAGACCTCGGTGGTGGTCAGGTCGATCACACCGGTCAGTTTGCCCTCGGCCAGAAGGTTCTCCATCGACCGACCGCCGGTGCCGGTGGCGTGGAAAACGAGGCAATCGTAATCGGCCTCCAACAGCCCGCTCACCTGCTGCACCGCCGGTGTCGTCACGCCGAACATGGTCAGCCCGATGGCCGGTTTGTCAGGCGCGGGCGGCGGTGCCGCACGGCGCGCGCTGACCATGCCCGCCAGGGCGCGCGCGCCATTGCCCAGCACATCGCGGGTGATCACGTTCAGCCCCTGAATATCCGCGACCGCGTTCAGCATCAGCATGTCGGAGGCGCCCACATAGGGGCCAGTGTTGCCCGAGGCGATGGTCGAGATCAGCACTTTCGGCACGCCCAGGGGCAGCGCGCGGAAGGCGGGGCTTGCCAGCGCCGCAGCACCGGAGCCGCCCGCCGAAATTGCCCCTTCGATGTCGCCCTGTGCCGTGATCCAGCGCTCGAAGGCCAGCGCCATGCCCGCCACCGCCGTGCCGCGATCGCCGGTGAATACGCCTGCCACGCCGCGCGGATGCAAGCCCGCCACCGCATGGGGCGGCACATCGGCGCCCGAGGGTTTGCCAGAGGTCGAGAGATCGACCAGAACCGCCTCAACCCCTTGATCTTTCAACATATCCCGCAGGAATCGCAGTTCCGCGCCCTTGGTGTCCAACGTGCCTGCCACCAGCACCCGGCCCGCGCGTCCGCGCGTCCGGACCTGTGCCAGCGGCTTGATCTCACCGCCCGCAGGTGCCAGCGGCGTGACCGTGCGCGCGGCACTTTCGATCACATGGACCGGCACCGCGCGCGACCAGCGGGTCGGGATCACCGGGTTCGAAATATAGACCCGGGTCAGCGCCTCCGGTGCCGCGTCAGCCGTCTCGGCGTCAGTGCGCACGGCCGGGTCCGGCGTCTCGTCATGGGCATGGCGCCCGACGCCCAGAAGCGCCTGCTGCAGATCCCGGTCGCTGGCCAGCCGGGCGCTGTCCATCACCCGGTTGATCCGCCCGTTGACCATGATCGCCACATCGGAGGCCACCGCACAGGCCACGCCGATATTCTGTTCGATCATCAGAACATCGATGTCGCCCTCTTCGCCCAGCCGGATCAGCATGTCCTCGACCTGCTGCACGATCACCGGGGCCAGACCCTCGGTCGGCTCATCCATCAGCAGAAGCCGGGGGTTCAGCAACAGCGCCCGCGAAATCGCCAGCATCTGCTGTTCGCCGCCCGAAAGCTGCGAGCCGAGATTGCTCCGCCGCTCGGCCAGACGGGGAAAGGTTCCGTAGATCCGCTCAATGGTCCAGGCGCCGCCACGTTTTTCCACCAGCCGCAGATGCTCATGCACCGAGAGCGACCGCCAAAGCCGCCGCCCCTGGGGCACATAGCCGATGCCCATCCGCGCCACATCCGCCGGGCTCCGCCCGTTCAGCACCTGACCGTGAAAGGCGATGGTGCCCGAAGCCACCGGTTCCAGCCCCATGATCGCCTTGCACAGCGTGGTCTTGCCCATGCCGTTGCGACCGACCAGCGAATGCACGCCGCCATGGAGCGCCATGTTCACGCCCTGCAGCGCATGGCTCTGGCCGTAATAGACATTGAGATCGCGGATCTCGAGAATGGGCGTGCCCTCAGCCATCATCGCCCCCGAGATAAAGCGCCTGCACTTCCGGATCGTCCTCGATCTCCGCCGGGCTGCCTTCCTTGAAGATCCGCCCGTTATGCATCATCGTCACCGATTCCGAGACGCGCAGCGCCACATCCATATCGTGTTCGATGATGATGAACCCCATATGCTGGGGCAGGCCCAGAAGGATCTCGATCAGCTCCGTGCGCTCGGTCGGCGACAACCCGGCGGCGGGTTCGTCAAACAGAATGAAACGCGGCGCCCCGGCCAGCGCCATGGCAATCTCCAACTGCCGCTGCTGGCCATAGGACAGGGTCGAGACTTCGGCATGTTGCACATCTTCGAGATGCACCACGCGGACGAGGTTTTCCGCACTTGCCATCAGCGCATCATCCCGGCGCGGGCGCAGGAAGGAAAACCGGCTGCGCGACACGCCGGTGCTGGCGAGATAGATATTGTCCAGCACGCTCAGCCCGGTGAACAAAAGCGAGATCTGATAAGTCCGCCGCAGCCCCCGGCGGATACGCTCATGGGGCGGAAACTGGGTGATGTCCTCGCCAAAGAACCGGATCGTGCCGGTGCTCGCGGGGAAATCGCCGGTCACGCAATTGAAGAGCGTCGTCTTGCCCGCGCCGTTCGACCCCAGCACCGCGCGCCGCTCGCTCGGGCGCACCACAAGGTTGATGTCGCTGAGTGCGGCCAGCGCGCCGAAGAGTTTGGACACCCCGGTGAGCTCCAACGCATTGGCGGTGCCCGTGGCCCCCAGCCGCTCGGAGATCGAGCCGCGCTCTTCCAGCACCGTGGTCATGGCCCCTCCCCTCCCCGACCGGTGAGCGGATCGCGGTTGCGGCTTTCGCGGAACTTGTCCCAGAGCCCCAGAATGCCGTCGGGCGACCAGAAGACGATGATCAGGAAGGTGACGCCAACCAGCAGTTGGAACCGCTCGCCCGAGAGACCCATCGCCACCAGCGCGTCAATCGCATAGGTCTTCAGGATCACATAGATCAGCGCGCCGATGAACGGGCCGACCGGGTGGCGCAGGCCGCCGATCACCGCGATCACCAGAATGTCGATGGCTGCCCCGATGGCCGCCGTGCCGGGCGAGATCTGCGCCGATTGCCAGGTCAGCAGGATGCCCCCGATGGCCGCCAGCAGCGAGGCGAACGTATAGGCCGCGACCCGGTGCGCGGTGACGTTGAAGCCCAGCGCCGACATCCGGCGCGGATTGTCCCGCACCCCTTGCAAGGCAAGGCCGAAGGGCGCGCGCGAGATGTAGAGCACCACGAAATATCCCAGCGCCGCCCAGAACAGGGTGAGGTAGTAGAACGCCGCCGGGCCGCGCCAGTCGACCCCGAACAGCATTGGCGGCAACACCCCGTTGAAGCCGGAAAAGCCGTTGAAGATCACGTAATTCTGCCGGGTGAAGTAGAAGAACGCCGCCGCAATCGCCAGCGTGATCATGATCGTGTAGATGCCTTCGGTGCGCACCGCGAGCCAGCCGGTAAGCGTGCCGAAGATCATCGCGATGATCAGCGAGATCGGCACCGCGATATACCAGGGCCAGCCCAGCGAAATCGTGTCGATGGCAGAGACGCCGAAGATCGCGACCATATAGCCGCCCATGCCGGCAATCGACATCTGCGCGAGACTGACCATGCCGCCATAGCCGCCCAGAAACATCAGCCCAAGTGCGATGAGCCCCAGGATGAAGGTCCAGCCGAAGATCTGAAAGAGCACGAAATCGCCCGCAATGGCGGGCATGATCAGAAGCACCAGACCGACGACCCAATAAGCGGCCGGAATGCGCTCGAGCCAGCTGCGGTCCTCGCGCGCGGCCGCGTCGGCGCGGGTCTCGAACGGATCGACCACCGCCATTTCAGGCCCGCCCCATCAGGCCCTGGGGCCGGAAGGCCAGCACGCCCACCATGATCAGGAAGGTCAGCACCACCGCATAGGTCGGCATGTAGACCGAGCCGAATTGCTCGGCGAGCCCGATCAGAAGCGCGCCCAGTGCGGCGCCCGGAATGCTGCCCATGCCGCCGACGATCACCACCACCAGGGAGGCGAGCAGGAACCGGATATCCTCACCGGGCGCAATCGACTGGAAGGTGCCGCCCACGACACCGGCCACACCGGCGAGCCCGGCGCCAAAGGCGAAGACGCCGAGAAACACCAGTTGAATGCGCGCGCCGCTTGCCGACAGCATGTCACGATCATCGACACCGGCGCGGATCAGCATCCCGATCTTGGTGCGGTTAAGCAAAAGCCACATGCCGATCCCGATGGCGACGGCGGCCAGAAAGATCACCACCCGCACCAGCGGATATTTCAGATAGACCAGATCTCCGGAACGTTTCTGGGTGGTGACCAGAATCGTCTCCATCGGCCCAGAGAGCCAGCTTGGCGCGCTGATATTGTAGAAATCCCCGCCCCAGCCCCAGAGCATCAGATCGGCCGCGACGATGGAAATGCCGATGGTCACCAGGGTCTGGCGCAGATCCTGCCCCTCCATCCGGCGAAAGACCACCAATTGCAGGGCGACCCCTGCCGCGCCGACCACGATGAAAGCGGCCGGAAAGGCCAAAAGCCAGTATCCCGTCGCCTCCGCAACCCCGTAGCCTATATAGCCGCCCAAGAGGTAGAGCGAGCCATGGGCGAGGTTCACATTCCGCATCAGCCCGAAGATCAGCGTGAAGCCGGAGGCGACCAGAAAATAGAGCCCCCCCAGCGTGATCCCGTTGAAAAGCGCGTTGAGAAAGATCTTCTTGCGTCCGATCAGATCGACCAGCCAGGCGGGCCAGAGCGCAAAGATCATCCACAGAAGCACCGCGGCCAGAACCGCGATGATCGCGGCCCAATAGGGGTGGCGGCGCGCGAAATCTGTCATGTTGGCTCCCTCCCCCTCGCCACCTTTCCGGCGCCGGTCCCGGCGCGGAGGCAACTTCTTTCGGGCAGGCTAGTGCGCCCGGGCCCGATGGCGCGTACCTCTCCGTCTGATCGGGTGGCGCTGGATCGTCTTGTTCAGACGAAATGCGCCACGCGGCGATAATCGGTCGGCGGTATGCCCACATTGGACGAAAAATACCGGGTGAAGCTCGCCTGGCTGGCAAAGCCCAGATCAAGCCCGATATCGGTGACCGATTTCTTGGTCATCACCAGCTCGTCAATCGCATGTTCGGTGCGCAGCGTGTTCAGATAGAGGTTCGGCGTGATCCCCATCTGCATCTTGAAGAGCTTGAAGAAATGCGGCCGCGACAGGCCCACCTGGCGCGCCAGATCATCCATGGCGATGTCCTCGGCGAAATTCTCCTGCATCAGCCGCAGCGACCGGCGGACGCGGAAATCGCTGAACTTGCGTTGCACATTGCGCAGGATCGGCTGGCCCTCCGCATTGGCCCAGGTCTGTTCAAAGCAGCGCCGTGTGGTCTCGTATAGAAAGCCGTCGAACCGTTCGGAGGGCTGATCGTCCAGCAGGATCGTGGTCAGCCGCCCGATCCACATCTCGATCGTCGGCGTCACCCGGATCACCGGCGTGCCGAAGCCCAGCGAAAACTCCGCGCTTTGCGAGTTTTCCAGAAACCACATCGGCTTGATGTAAAGCGTCAGCATGAAATGGTTTTCCGCACAGGGCGACGGTTCGAAACTATGGGACTCCCAGGGGCTGATCGCGACCGCCTGATCCTTCGAGATCACATGGCTGGTCCCGTTGACCGTGGCCGAGGCCTCCGGTCCACCGAGAAAGAAAATCAGATGCCCCTCACGGTGGGCGTGGGTCGTCAGCGGACGGTCCAATTCATAAAGTGTTGCACGGCCGAATGAGCCGTGGTGCACAGAGATCGCTCTGGCCATTTTACTATCCTCCCATGGCCGCCCTCTCTCCCGGAAGGTCGACCAAGAAAAATATCGCGGGAAGATTGCGCGTCCTGCAAGGAAAATGAGCCGATCATGATACTCTGAGGTATATCAGGCGTCTTTGGGCTCTGTTTTGGGCCAATCCGGTGCGGTTCCGCCCGGGGTCAATGGGCCGCCTGCAGCACCTGTCGAATCTCCTGGGCGCCCGGTTTGCGCGGCCCGTTCGAGATCGCGTGGTCCTTTGCGGCCAGCTCCGCCGCCCGGCTCAAAGCGCTCACCTCGACCCCGAGATCGCCCAGCCGCCGGGGGATCGGCCAGCTCTCGGTGAGGGCGCGCATGCCCCCGGCGAGGCTGTCGCCCGGCGCAATGCCGAGCACATGTTTCACCCGGGCGCAGCGCCCGTTCATTCCGCCTTCGTAGAATTCCACCAGATGGGACATCAGAATGCCCGCCACCGCCGAGGGCTCCGGCTGCGCCTCCGAGACCGACGCCACCGCATTGGCCAGCGCCTGCACCACGGAGCGTCCCTTTTGCAGGGCAAAGGAACTGTTCAGCCCGGCCGCCATGATCTCGCGCCGCGCGCTCAGGCTGTCGTTGTCGAGCGCGGGTTTGATATTCGCCGGAATGCGGCTCAGCGCATCAAGGGCAAGCCCGTCGGCGGGCGGGTGGTAGCGCGGCGACAGATAGGAATCCACCGCCCGCGCCAGCACGCCCGCAGCGGCAAAGACCGAAGCCTCGCTTGGCGCGCCCAAGGTCAGCGTCGGGTCGCAGATGGTGATCGTCGGCGCGAGCGCCCGGGCGGCCAGCAGAACCTGCCGGCCGTCCGACAGGGCGACCGGCGTGCTTTCGCTGACCGCGGCGGCAAACCCCAGCACATCGGGCACCGCATAGAGATCGGGCAGATCGGAGGCAATCCGCCGGGCACCGCCCTCATCCACCGACAGCACCTCCAGCGCCTCGGAATGGGCAATCGCCACCCGCGCCGCCTTGGCAAGGTTGATCGCCCGGTTCGGCCCATAGGCCACCAGCACGTCACAGCCCTCGGCCCGGTAGAGTTCGGCCACCGCCGCCGCCGCCGCCGCGCTGGGCAGATGGGGAATATCGGAAAACATCACCCGCGACGCCCGGCGCGGGAAGCCGGAAAAGAACCGCTCCGCCTCCAGGCTCTCGCTGTCCTCGGCGCCCGCGACCACTAGGGGCCGGGTCTTGTCATTGACCTCGAGTTCCGAATGCAGCGCGTCTTCCAACACGCCATCGGCAAAGTGAACCCGGTTGAGAAGATGGATCAGCGTCATGGCTGGGGGCGCGCGGAAAGCGCCCGGGCGAAACCGCCCGGGCGCCGGTTCCTCAGCCGGTCAGTAGCTGGACTGACAGGCCGGGTTCTCGCGGCTCGGCAGGCCGAGGCTGGCGAATTTCGCCGCATCCATGCCCAGGGTCTGGTTGATCCCTTCCTGCAGCGAGATGAACTGGTTCACCAGATTGCCATTCTCATCCTCGATCACCTCGGAGATGAACGTGGTGCCAATCGCCTGACGGTTGCCGTCGAGCGTCACCTTGCCCACCGGGCTGTCCATCTCGATATTGGCGAGGCAGGAGCGGAACGCCGCGTGGTCATCTGAGAGATCGCCATTCACCTCGTTGAGGCAGGTGAGCGTCGCCGCCGTCGCATTGTAGTAGAGCGTCGACAGAAGCGACGGCTGCGGGAACCGTTCCTCGGGCGGGAAGGTGTCCTGATAGAGTTTCACATATTCCTTCCAGGTCGGATCATCCCAGGTATCGGCCTGCGGCCCCGAAGACGGCGTGCCGATCAGCGCGTTCTTCGCATCGCCCTTGGAGTTCAGCACCGTGCCATCGACCATGATCGTGCCGCCGATCAGGTTCGCGTCACCGCCGGCCTGCTGGTACTGGTTGAGGAAATTGACCGCGTCGCCGCCGCCAAGACCGAGGTAGATCGCATCCACATCATCGGGCAGGGCCGCAATGATCGAGGCGAAATCCTTGGTGCCCAGCGGCACCCAGAACCGGTCGGTGATCTCGCCGCCGGCCTGGCAGTAATCCAACGCGAAGCCGAAGACCTGGGTGTAGATAAAGGAATAATCCTCGCCGATCGTGGCGACGGTTTCATAGCCCTTTTCCTCGAAGACATATTTGCCGAGCCCCACCGACCATTGCGCGCCATCGGTGTTGTAACGGAAGAAATTGTCCGAGGGATCCACATAGGTGGTTTCCATCGCGCCCGACGAACCATTGATGAAGGTCGTGCCCGGCTGGGTCTTGGAATAGTCGCGGATGGCAATGCCTTCGGAGCCCGAAAGCGGCCCGATGATCACGTCGAGCCCGTCCTGCTCCACCAGCTTGCGCGCCGCGCGCACCGCACTGTCGGGCGAGGCATCGGTCGACTGGATCACCAGTTCGATATCCTTGCCGCCGGCCTTGCCGCCAAAGGCCGCAAGTGCCGTCTTGATGCCGCGCACCCCGTCTTCGCCCAGCACCGTATAAGTGCCTTCGAGCGTCGCCATGACGCCGATCTTCAGCGTCTCTGCCGACGCCCCCTGGGCCGAGATCAAAGCCGCGCCCAGCGCGGTTGTCACCATCAGCTTTTTCATGTGTTTTTCCTCCCTTGTGTCCATGAGACACCCGGCGCCGCAACGACGCCCGGCTGACACCAGCATGGAATGAAGGGCCCGCGCGCCCTGCATCAAGGCGCCGCCGCGTATACCCGGCAGTCGCTTTTTTGCCGCCCGCACCACGCGCGCGGCCCGGCCCAGGGGGGCTTTTGGCCTGCGCCGGGACCGGCTAGAACCCTGCCATGACCCAAGACCTCCCCTACCGCCCCTGCGCCGGCGTCGTGCTCGTCAATGCCCGGGGCCTGATCTTCACCGGCGAACGGATCGACACGCCCGGCGCCTGGCAAATGCCCCAGGGCGGCATCGATGCGGGCGAAAGCCCCGAAGCCGCCGCCCTGCGCGAACTCGAAGAGGAAACCGGCGTGCCCCGCGCCCTGGTCCGCGTCGAGGCCGAAACCCCCGGCTGGATCACCTATGACCTGCCCGACCACCTGCTCGGCAAGGTCTGGAAGGGGCGCTATCGCGGCCAGAAACAGCGCTGGGTGCTGATGCGGTTTCTCGGCAGTGATGCGGATATCGACATCGTGCAGGATCACCAGGAATTCGCCCGCTGGCGCTGGTCCTCCGCCGATGAGGTGATTTCCCATATCGTCCCCTTTAAACGCGCGGTCTACGAAGAGATCATGGAGGCGTTCCGCGACAAGCTCTGAAAACCGAAAGGTGCTGCAATGATCGGAAAGCTCCTTCCCCTCGCCCTGGCCTGCGCCGCAGGCCCCGCGCTCGCGCTCTCCTGCCTGCCGCCTGATCCGGTGCAATCCTATATGTTTGCCCGCGACGATGACGCGCTCCATTCCATGGTGATCGGCAGGATCAGCAGCGACCGCCCGATTGCCGAACCCAGGGCCACCCAGGCCAGCCAGTTCAAGGACAACCACGCCGAAAGCCCGGTCACACTCACCGGACGCGGGCTGACCGCCGATGGTTTCACCGTTGATGTCCGCCAAAAGATCACCCTGCGGCTGAGCTGTGCGGCGGCCTGGTGCCCCGGGGCGCCGCCGCTCGATCAGGAGCTGTTCCTCATCTTCCGCCACGACAATGACGCCCGGATCGCCGAGATCGGCGCCTGTCCGATGAACGCCCTGCCCTGGAGTGCCGAAGACGAAGCGCGCGTGGTGGCCTGCCACCGGAAAGGCCAATGCGAGACCCGGTTCTAAACCGGCTTTCCCTCGTGCCGATCCGCCGATACACCCGCCCCATGGCACGCGAAAAGATCAACACACAGGCCATTGGCCTTGATGCGGGGCTGGGCTTCATGCGCTGGCTCACCGGGGCGGAGAACCTCCATTACGGGCTCTGGACCGGGCTTGAGCCGAAGGCGGAAAACCTCGGCCAGGCCCAGGCGGCCTATACCGATCTGCTGTTTTCCTACCTGCCCGACGGCCCGCTCTCGATCCTCGACGTGGGTGGCGGTGCCGGTGAAACCGCCCGCAAGCTGATCGCGCTGGGTCATAAGGTCGAGATCGTCGTGCCCTCGCCGCTCCTGGCCTCGCGCTGCCGCGAAAACGCGCCCGAGGCCCGCGTCCACGAGATGATCTTCGAAGATTTCAGCTCAGACAAACGCTTCGATCTCTGCCTCTTTTCCGAGAGTTTTCAGTACATTCCCCTCGACACCGCGCTCGACAAGGCGCTCGACCATGTCACCGACAAGGGCCATGTGCTGATCGCCGATTGCTTCCGCTCTGACGATTTCACCTCCGATGGCAAGACCCGCATTGCCGGTGGCGGCCATCCGATCAGCGCCTTTCACGCCGCAATCGAGACCCGGCCGGTCACCTGCCTGCGCGATCAGGACATCACCGAAGCGGTCGCCCCCTCGATCGATCTGGAACAGACATTGTTTCACGTTTTCGGCGATGCGATCAGCCTGGTGGATGCGGAACTCTCCGCCAAGCGGCCGAAGACCCGCTGGCTCCTGTCCCGCGCCCTGGGCGCGCTCATGGGCAAGCGCAAGCTGCACCGGCTCGACCGCCGCCTGCGCGGCAATGACCGCACCAGCGCCGTTTTCAGCCGCAACAACCGCTATGTGATCACCCTGCTCGGCCGGTCCTGACCCGGCGCGAGAAACGTCCGCAGAAGCGGAGATGGCCCTTAGGGACGAGGGATCGATCCATCTTCACGCTCTGCGCACGCCCACCTTTACCCCTCTACTCTTCACAACACCATTTACTGTACTTGGCCGGACGGGGTTACCGGGCCGTAATTGCCCCCCGCCCAGCCGGCTTGAAATATCGGCTAGCCACGCTTGGGACGTGACTGCAGCAAGTCTGTGCCGGGTATCCGACCGGGGTCAATGCAACCGCAGGGGGCTGGCGTGAGTGCAGCGTGAAAGCCGGCATCTGTCGTGAATCCGCCTGCGTGAATAAGACTGGAAATGAGAACAAAACATGAATATTATCGGTGGCTCTGCTGCCCGGAGCGCCGCCATGCCCTTTGCCGAACTCAGCGCCCTGTCCAATTTCACCTTCCTCACCGGGGCCTCCCACCCGGAGGAATACATGGAGCGTGCCGCCCTGCTCGGGCTCAGCGCCATCGCCATTGCCGACGAGAATTCCGTCGCCGGCGTGGTCCGCGCCTGGGCGCGGGCGCGCGAGATTTCCCGTGAGATCGATGAACGGGGCGCGGAGGCATTGATCGGCCCGCCTGCCCCCGCAGGCTGCACAGCGGGGCCCTCGGCCGCCGTGGGCAACCTGCCCGCCCTTCTGCCCGGCGCGCGGATCACCCTGGCCTCCGGTTTCACCAGCACCGCCCTGCCCCAGACCCGGCGCGGCTGGGGCCATCTCTGCCGGTTGATCTCGCGCGGGCGGCTGCGCTCGGAAAAGGGCAGCTGCCTGCTGCATATGGAAGACCTGGTGGAATTCGGCGGCGAGATCACCCATCTGATCCACCCCGGCACCGGCGCCGAATGGGAGGCTCTCGCCCGCCGCCTGATCCGCCGGTTCGGCCCGGCCTGCCATCTGGTGATGGCGCCGCGCTATGACGGCCAGGACGGCCCCCGCTTCGACCGGGTCGCGGCACTGGCCGAGAGGCTCGGCCTGCCCACGATCGCCAGCGCCGATCCGTTGATGCACCACGGAAAGCGCCGCCAGCTGGCCGATGTGATGAGCGCCATCCGGCTCGGCCGCAAGGTGGATGATCTGGGGCGCGCCGCCCTGGCCAATGCGGAACGGCGGCTGCGCTCGGAGGCCGAGATGCGGCGCCTCTACGGGTCCCATGGCGCCGCCATCGACCGGGCCGGGGCGCTCGCAGAAACGCTGACCTTCCGGCTCGATGAGTTGCGCTATGAGTATCCCTCCGAGGTCGCGGGCGGCGAAACCGCCTCCGAACGGCTCGCCCGGCTGGCCCGCGAAGGGCTGCGCTGGCGCTACCCGTCGGGCGCGCCGGAGCATGTGCAGAAGCTGATGGAGCACGAGCTCAAGCTGATTGCCAAACTCAGATACGAACCCTATTTCCTGACCGTCCGCGACGTGGTCGCCTTTGCCCGTTCCCGCGACATTCTCTGCCAGGGGCGCGGCTCGGCGGCCAATTCCGTGGTCTGCTACTGCCTCGGCATCACCTCCGTCTCCCCTGAGATCGGCACCATGGTCTTTGAGCGTTTCGTCTCCGAAGCCCGCGACGAGCCGCCCGACATCGACGTGGATTTCGAACATGAACGGCGCGAGGAGGTGATCCAGCACATCTACGACCGCTACGGCCGCCACCGCGCCGGGCTCTGCGCCACCGTGGTCCATTACCGGGGCAAGCGCGCGATCCGCGAAGTCGGCCGCGCCATGGGCCTGTCGGAAGACACGATCAGTGCGATTTCCTCCCAGCTCTGGGGGTTCTTCGACACCTCGGGCATGGCCGAACAACAGCTCCGCGAAATCGGCCTCGACCCGACCGACCGCCGCCTCGCCCTGACCCTGCGGCTGATCTTTCAGATCCAGGGCTTCCCCCGTCACCTGTCGCAACATGTGGGCGGCTTCGTCATCACCGAGGGCCGGCTCGACGAGCTGGTCCCGGTGGAAAACGCCACGATGGAAGACCGCACGGTCATCTGCTGGGACAAGGACGACATTGATGCGCTGGGGATCCTCAAGGTCGATGTGCTGGCGCTCGGCATGCTGACCTGCATCCGCAAGTCATTTGACCTGCTGAAAATGCACCACCAGATCGAATACAATCTGGCGACCCTGCCCCCCGAAGACCCCGATGTCTATGACATGCTCTGCCGTGCCGACAGCCTGGGCGTCTTCCAGGTGGAAAGCCGCGCACAGATGAACTTCCTGCCCCGGATGAAGCCGCGCACCTTCTATGATCTGGTGATCGAAGTGGCGATCATCCGCCCCGGCCCGATCCAGGGCGACATGGTCCATCCCTTCATCCGCCGCCGCAATGGCGAGGAAAAGATCGAGTTTCCTTCCGACGAGCTGGGCAAGGTGCTGGCCAAGACCCTTGGCGTGCCGCTCTTTCAGGAGCAGGCGATGCAGATCGCCATCGTCGGCGCCGGCTTCACGCCCGAGGAGGCGGACCGGCTGCGCCGCTCGCTCGCCACCTTCAAGAAACACGGCAATGTCAGCGAATTCCGCAACCGCTTCCTGCGCGGGATGGCGACGAATGGCTATGATCCGGAATTTGCCGAACGCTGCTTTTCCCAGATCGAAGGCTTCGGCTCCTACGGGTTTCCCGAAAGCCACGCGGCCAGTTTCGCCCTGCTGGTCTATGCCTCCTCCTGGCTGAAATGCCACCACCCCGGCCTCTTTGCCTGCGCGCTCCTGAACTCCCAGCCCATGGGGTTCTACGCCCCCGCGCAGATCGTCCGCGACGCCCGCGAACATGGGGTGGAGGTGCGCCCGCCCGACATCAACGCCTCGAGCTGGGACAATCTGATGGAGCCCGACGGGCGCGGCGGGCTGGCCCTCCGGCTCGGCTTCCGGCAGATCAAGGGGCTGCGCGAAGAGGATTGCATCTGGATCGTGGCGGCCCGCGGCAATGGCTATCTGGGCGTCGAGGATGTCTGGCGCCGCGCCGGGGTCGAACCGCGCATGCTGCGCGCCCTGGCCGAAGCCGATGCCTTCGCAAGCCTCGGCGCCACCCGGCGCGAAGCGCTCTGGGCGGCGGCCGCCATTGCCTCGGACAAGCCCCTGCCGCTTTTCTCCGGCGATCTCGATGGCGAGGGGATCGAGGAAGACCCGGCCCGCCTGCCCGAGATGAGCGCGGGCGAACATGTGGTCGAGGATTACGTGGCCATGCGCCTGACCCTGCGGGCCCATCCGATGGCCTTTCTGCGCCCGAAGCTGACCCCGGGCTTTAGCGCCGGGACGCCGCCAGCCAGTGTTCCAGATCCCGCTGGGCGGCCTCCAGCGTCTCGATATTGATCGCGCGGGTGATCAGCGCGCGGTTGAGCGCCCGCACCCGCTTATTCACCACCACATCGCCCTCAAGCTCCACCCCCAGCTTGTCATAAAGCGACAACAACCGGTTCTGCACCGTGCGCAGGGACATGTGCCGCCGTTCGGCGATCTGCTTGTCCTGCAGCCCGAGCGCCAGATCGAGCAGCACCGCAAATTCGCTGTCATCAAGCCGGTTGCGCGGCGCGGCGGCCCGTTTCTGATGCCGGTGCAATTCCCGGTCCACCATGATCTGCCCCTCGACCAGCACCGCGCGCAACGCAAGTTTCAGCCGGTCGGGCGAGGCGGTCTTGAGGATGTAGCCGTAAGCACTGTCTTCAGGGACGATCTGCGCAATGCCCCGCAGATAGGCCTCATCGGCATAGTTCGACCAGAACAGCACCCGGGTCTGCGGCCGTTCCGCCCAGATCGTGCGCGCCGCCTCGATGCCGTTCTTGCGCTCCATCTGCAGATCCATGACGATGGCCGTGACCCCATGTTCGCGCGCCTCCGTCTCGCCCTCGGCCCCGTCTTCCGCATGGACGATCTCGGTCACCTCGGGCAGCGCATCGGACAGCGCATCATGCAGATAGGACGCGTGAAACGGGTCGTCCTCCACCATCAGAACCTTCATGGCGCGCCTCCCAAAGTAATCCGCAACGTGGTGCCCTTGTCGCCCGACACATCAAGCCCGGCGCCGATCAGCCGCGCCCGGGTGCGGATGTTCGCAAGCCCCGATTGCCGGATCAGATCGGGCGGCAGGCCCACCCCATCATCCTGAATCGTCAGCGCCAGACCATTGGGCGGCAAGGGGTCGATCCGCACCGAAATCTGCCGCGCATCCGCATGGCGGGCGGCATTGTTGATCGCTTCCTGGGCAATCCGGTAAAGCGCGATCTGCGTCGTCTGATCCAGCCGGTCGGGCGCGTTGTCGCTGCGGTCGACCACCTCGATCTCCACCGGCGCCTCCCCCACCGCGCGTTCCAGATGGACGCCAATGGCATGGGCAAAACCAAAGAGTTCCAGAAGCGTCGGCCGCGCGGTGTCGATGATCCGGCGCAGATCGGTGATCGTGTCGGAAATCCGTGCCGCCAGCACCTCCTGTGCCGGCGTGCCTCCGGTCACGTCGCGCAAAAGCCGGGTCAGATCCGCCAGCGTCTGATCATGGAGATCCATGCCGATCCGCTGCTGCTCCAGCTCAAGGGTCTGGGTCAGCTCCAGCGCGCCCTGGCGCAACCGCTCCTCCCGCGCCCGTGCCTCCTGACCATCAAGCGTCGCCCGTTGCGCCAGTTCGGCAATGTGCAAGGCATGGCAATAGGGCGACAGCAGATCGGCAATATGCTGGGCATGGCGCACGGTTTCCATCGAATAGAACCCGGGCGTGGAATGAGAGATGTTGAGCGTGCCCACCGGCTCGCCCATCACCTTCATCAGCACATGGACGCGCGAGCGCATCTTGTGATTGAAGATCGGCTCGGAACAGGCGCCCGGAAAGGTCTGGCGCGGATCCGTCATCGCATCCTGGCACAGCATGAATTCGCATTTGCCGGTCAAAAGATCGCGGATCGGCGAGGCACTGAGCCGTGTCTGCGCCCGCGACCATCGGGTCCGGATGCCCACCTCGTAGCTGGTCAGCCAGCCGGGCCGGTCCTTCAGACAGAGATCCGCATGGGTGAAGGGGATCACCTCGCCAATCTCATCGGCCACCGCCTTCAGCGCCGAGGCAATATCGGCCCGTTCGGCCAGATGGGCCGATATGCGCAGGAACACATCCCCGCGCTGCGGCTGTGGCAGAACCTCCGGCATCACTCTCCTCCCCCCGCGATCTGCGCGTTCCCGCAAATTGGCAAGTCGGGACCGGAAAGAAAACACCCAAACGCGCAAAGAACCTGCGGAAACCCGCAACATCTCTGCGGGGCCTGCGCTTTACAGCTGCGCGCCCCACATCCCATGCTCCCCTCGACCGCCCGGTTTCCCGAGCGGCATGACCGCGCATTTGGCGCGAGAGGGAGGACATGATGAAGATTTCGAAACTGCTGCTTGGCGCGGCAGGGCTTGCCCTGGTCGCCGGTCTGGCCCAGGCGGGCTCGCATCTGCAAGACACATCCGGCAAGCGCATTGCGCTGTCGAACAATTACGCCGGCAATTCCTGGCGTCAGGCCATGCTGCAAAGCTGGGAAGAGGCCGCAGGCGCCGCCGTGGCCGATGGCGTCGTTGCCGCCGCCGACGCTTTCACCACTTCGGAAAATCAGGCCACCGAACAGGCCGCCCAGATCCAGAACATGATCCTGCAGGGCTATGATGCCATCGTGATCAACGCCGCCTCGCCCACAGCACTCAATGGCGCGGTGAAGGAGGCCTGCGACGCCGGCGTCACCGTGGTCAGCTTTGACGGCATCGTGTCCGAGCCCTGCGCCTGGCGCATCGCCGTCGACTTTGCCGCCATGGGCAAGGAAGAGGTCGACTATCTCGCCACCCGCCTGCCCGACGGCGGCAACCTTCTGGAAATCCGCGGGCTCGCCGGTGTCTTCGTCGATGACGAAATCAGTGCCGGCATCCACGCAGGCGTGGCCGAACATGACCAATTCAAGATCGTCGGCTCGGTCCATGGCGACTGGGCCCAGGACGTGGCGCAGAAAGCCGTGGCGGGTATCCTGCCTTCGCTCCCGGATGTGGTCGGCGTGGTCACGCAAGGCGGTGACGGTTATGGCGCCGCACAGGCCTTCAAGGCCGCCGGTCGCCCGACCCCGCTGATCGTACTCGGCAACCGCCAGGATGAAATGCAATGGTGGGCCGATCAGCGCGATGCGAACGGTTATGAAACCCTGTCGCTGTCGATCGCGCCCGGTGTCTCGACACTGGCCTTCTGGGTCGCCCAGCAGGTGCTCGCGGGCGAAGAGGTGCCGAAAGACCTGACGGTTCCCTTCCTGAAAATCACCCAGGACACGCTCGATGAAAAGCTTGCCGGAACCCCGGTCGGCTCGGTCGCTAACGTGATGTACGCGCTCGAAGACGCCCAGGCCGTCATCGCCGGCGCGAAGTAACTCCCGACCTGCGGGCGGGCCTTCGGGCCTGCCCGCTTTTTCCTTTTGATGGAGCACTCATGCCAGATCATGAGAGCCGCCCGATCGTGGCGCTGGCCGAGGCCAAGAAACATTTCGGCCCTGTGCGCGCCCTCGACGGCGTCACCCTGTCGGTCGCACCCGGCGATTGCATCGGGCTGGTGGGCCACAACGGGGCGGGCAAATCCACCTTGGTCAACCTGATCAACGGCGGCCTTGCGCCCTCGGGTGGCACGATCCGCTTTGACCAAGGCGATGATGCGCTGACTGCGGGCGTGCGCTCGGTCTTTCAGGAACTCTCGCTCTGCCCCAATCTGAGCGTCGCGGAAAACCTCCGCATTTCCCACAGCAGCCTGCCCCGCATCGGCTGGCGCAAACCGGCCCGCGCCGAAATGCTCGCCAGTCTCGATGCGATCTTCCCTGGCCACGGGATCGACGTCGCGGGCGACGTGGAAATCGAGCGTCTCACCATCGCCGAACGTCAGATGGTCGAGATCGCCATCGGCTTCGCCCCCCGGGGCAGCGAGGCGCGTCTGGTGATCCTTGATGAACCCACTTCATCCCTCGACGCCGGCATCGCCGATCAGCTTCTCGCCCATGTGAAACGCTTCTGCGCGGCAGGCGGTGCCGTCATCTTCATCTCCCACATGCTGGGCGAGGTTTTCGAGGTGGCCTCCCGCATCGTGGTGCTGAAGGACGGCAGGATCGTCGCCGAACGCGCGACACAAGACTTCACCCGCCAAGGTCTGATCGACGCCATGGGCCATATGACCAGCGACGACGCCAGCGTCGAAACCGCCAGGCAATTTGGCGCAGAAGTGCTGCGCACTCCCGAAGGGCTCAGCGCCCGGCAGGGCGAAATCGTCGGCCTGGCGGGCCTTGCCGGCCACGGCCAGGCCGCCGCCCTTGCCCGTTTTTACCTTGCAAAAACATCCACATGGCGCGCCAGCCGCACCAGCGACGCGGTTTTCGTTGCAGGCGATCGCGCCCGCGACGGGGTGCTCCCGCTCTGGTCGATCCTGCGCAACATCTCCATTGCCAGCCTCAAGCTCGGCGCCCGCGCAGGCCTGGTTGACCGCAGCGCCGAAAACGAAATGGCCGAGGGTTGGAAGACCCGGATCGGCATCCGCACCGATGACCTGACCCGCCCGATCCTCTCGCTTTCGGGCGGCAACCAGCAGAAAGCGCTTTTCGCCCGCGCGCTTGCCAACCCCGCCCCCATCGTGGTGATGGACGACCCGATGCGCGGCGTCGATGTGGGCACCAAACAGGATGTCTATGCCATGATCCGCGCCGAGGCCGCCCGGGGCCGCACCTTCTTGTGGTACTCGACCGAGACCGAGGAGGTCTGCCAATGCGACCGCGTCTTCGTGTTCCGCAACGGCGAGATCAGCGCCGAATTGACGGGTACCGAGATCACCGAGGAAAACATCCTCGCCGCCTCCTTCGAGATGCAGGAGGCGTCATGACCCGCCTGTCCCGTTACCGTATCCTGCTGCCGGTCCTGTCGCTCGCCATCCTGCTGGCCGCCACCTTCTGGATGCAGCCCCGCGCGATGAGCTATTTCGGCCTGAACCTTCTCTTCAATCTCGCCGTGCCCATCGCGCTCGCGACCATCGCCCAGATGATGATCATCATGGTCAATGACATCGACCTCTCACTCGGCGCTTTCGTCAGCCTCGTCGCCTGCGTCACCGCCACCTTTCTCCATGACACGCCGCTTCTCGGCCTCGCGATCCTTGCGGCCCTCATCCTCACCTATGCCGCCCTCGGCGCGATGATCCACGCGCTCGACCTGCCCGCCATCGTGGTCACCCTGGGCATGTCCTTCATCTGGGGCGGCATCGCCCTTTTCATCCTGCCCAGCCCCGGTGGGGCCAGCCCCGGCTGGCTGCGCAGCCTGATGACGATCAAACCCCCGATGATCCCCATGGCCATCGTCGCCGCCATCACCATCGCCGCTCTCACCCATCTCTTGATCATGCGTTCCGGCATCGGCACCGTCCTGCGCGGCGTCGGCGGCAATGCCCGGTCCGTCGCCCGCGCAGGCTGGCCGGTGATCCGCCTGAAAGCCCTCGCCTACGGGCTTGCCGGTCTCTTCGGTGTCCTGGCGGGCATGGCATTGGTCGGCCTTACCACGTCCGCCGATGCCAATATCGCGCTGCGCTACACGCTGCTGTCCATCGCCGGTGTGATCTTGGGCGGCGGTGAATTCATCGGCGGCAAGGTCAGCCCCGTGGGCGCGGTGATCGGCGCCCTGACCCTGACGCTCGCGGCCTCCTTCCTCAGCTTCCTGCGCCTTTCGCCCGACTGGCAGATCGGCGCCCAGGGCGCGATCCTGATCCTGGTGCTGACCGCCCGGCTGATCTTTTCCCGACGGGGGGCAGAGGCATGATATTGCTCAGAAAACCCTGGATCTGGTCTTGGGCCGCCGCCGCCCTGACCTTTGCCCTGACCATCGCCCTGACCTCCGGGCGCGGCGGCAGCGAACTGGCCTATGCCGCCCTCAGCTTCGGCGCCTTCGCCGCCATTGTCGGGCTCGGTCAGATGCTCGTCATCACCCTCGGCCCCGGCAATGTCGACCTCTCGATCCCCGCCACAATGACGCTTTCCGCCACCCTCGCGCTCAAGGTGATGGCGTCGGAACCCGGCACCGCCTTTCTCGGCCTCGTCATCGCCCTCGCTGTTGGTTTCGGTGCCGGTCTCGCCAATTTCGCGCTGATCTTCCTTCTGCGCCTGCCGCCGATCATCGCCACGCTCGCCGCCTCGCTGATCTACCAGTCGCTGGCCATCTGGTCGAACCGCGGCCTGCGCATCAAACCGCCCGAACCCCTGGCCGATTTCGCCACCGGCCGTTTCCTCGGCCTGCCCAATGTGGCCTGGGTCGGGCTCACCCTCGCCGTGGCCGTCTGGATCATCCTGGAACGCTCGGTCTGGGGGCGCTGGCTGCTGGCCACCGGCCAGAACATGCGCGCTGCCCGCCTTGCCGGTGTCCCCGTCGAACGGGTCCGCGCCACCACCTATGTCACGGTCGCCACTTTCGCGGGGCTTGCCGGCTACCTGCTCGCCAGCTTCTCGGGCGGTGCGGCGCTGAACATGGGCGCCGAATATCTGCTGATGTCCATCGCCGTGGTGGTGATCGGCGGCAGTTCCATCGCAGGCGGCGATTCAAACGTCCCCGGCGTCTGGGGGGCCGCGCTTTTCATGTTCCTCGTCGTCTCGATGCTCAATTCCTACGGCGCAGGTGCGGGCGTGCGCAACGTCCTCACCGGCACCATCGTCATCGCCATCGTCATTGCCGCCAGCACAAGGAGGCTCCGCCCATGATCACCCTGCCCGACCATCTGGAGGTGCACGACGACCGCTTCCTGTCCCTCGTCCACCCGATGTCGCAACTGGACCAGATCGCCACCGGTTTCACCTGGACCGAAGGCCCGGTCTGGTTCGGCGATCACCAGTGCCTCATCTTCTCCGACATCCCCAGCCAGCGGCTGATGCGCTGGTCCGAGGCCGAGGGGCTGACGACGTTCCGGCACCCGTCGGGCTTCAACAATGGCAACACCCGCGACCATCTTGGCCGGCTGATCGGCTGCCGGCACGGCGCCCGCGACGTGGTGCGGACCGAAATGAACGGGAGCCTGACCGTGCTCGCTGACAGTTTCGACGGCAAGCGCCTCAACTCCCCCAATGACGTGGTGGTCAGCCGCGATGGCGCGATCTGGTTCACCGATCCGACCTACGGGATCATCTCGAATTTCGAAGGCTACCGCGCCGCGCCCGAACAGGAGACCCGCAACGTCTACCGGATTGCACCCACGGGCGAGTTGACCGCCGTGGTCCGTGATTTTGCCCAGCCCAACGGGCTCTGTTTCTCGCCCGACGAAAACACGCTTTATATTGCCGAAAGCGGGTCGAGCCATGATGCCGCCGTGCCCGCCGTGATCCGCAAGTTTGCCGTTGAGGGGGCGACGCTCACCGACCTCGGCGCCTTCGCCACGATCGACAGGGGCCTGCCCGATGGCATCCGCTGCGACACCTCGGGCAACCTCTGGTCTTCGGCCGCCGACGGGGTGCATTGTTTCGCCCCCGATGGCACCCTTCTGGGCAAGATCCTGGTGCCGGAAGTGGTCTCCAACCTGGCCTTCGGCGGGCCTGACGGGCGGCGGCTCCATATCACCGCGACCACTTCGGTCTATCGCGTCTTTGTTGATGCCTTCGGCGCGGAACCCTGGACGCGCCCTAGCGTAAACGGCTGAGAACCCACAGGAAAATAACCGCGCCCAGGGTGGCGACAATCAGCGAGCCCAGCAGACCGGTGGCCGCCAGACCCAGCAGACGGCCGAGAAATCCGCCGATGAACGCGCCCGCCACGCCGATGCCGAGATTGGCCAGCAGGCCGCGTTCGCTTTGCATGATCTTGCCCGCGAGCCAGCCCGCGGCAAGACCGATCAGCAGAAACAGGATCAGCCCCATCGTCTAGCCCTCCCGGCCCGGCAGGCTCTCCCGGCGGCTGCCCGCTTCCCACTCGTCCATCGCCTGCAACGCCTCTTCGGCGGTTTCGACAAAGCGGAACAGACCGAGATCCGCATCCGAAATCGTGCCCGCATCCGCCAGCGCCTCCCAGTCGATGATCTTCGACCAGAACTCCTTGCCGAACAGCAGGAACGGCACCGGCTTCATCCGCCCGGTCTGAATGAGCGTGAGACTTTCAAAAAGCTCATCCAGCGTGCCGAAGCCGCCCGGGAACACCGCGATGGCGGCGGCGCGCATCAGGAAATGCATCTTGCGAATGGCGAAGTAATGGAAGTTGAACGCGAGATCCGGCGTCACATAGGGGTTGGGCGCCTGTTCGTGCGGCAACACGATGTTGAGCCCGATGGACACGCCGCCCGCCTCCTCGGCGCCGCGATTGCCGGCCTCCATCACGCCGGGTCCGCCACCGGTGACCACCACGTTTTCCTTGCCGCCATTTTCCGCCGCCAGGGACCGTTCGGTGATCAGCCGCGCAAAGGTCCGCGCCTCGTCATAGAAGCGGCTGAGATCGGCCAGCGTTTGGGTCCGGGCGCTGTCCTTCTTGGCAGGTTCCGGAATGCGCGCGCCGCCGAACAGCACCACGGTGGAGGTGATGCCGTATTCGCTCATCAGCATTTCCGGCTTCAGCAGTTCAAGCTGCAGCCGCACCGGGCGCAATTCCTCGCGACAGAGAAAATCGTCATCGGCAAAGGCCAGACGATAGGCGGGCGAGCGGGTCTGCGGCGTGTCGGGAATGTCGCGCGCGGTTTCGATATCCTGATGCGCGTCACGGAACACGCGGCTTTTGTCGTCTTTCATCGGGTCTCCCCTCCTGATCGTCTGTTCTGCATGGCAGCGGATTGGCCCGCTGGCAAGTTCAGCGCGCCTGCCAATGCACCCCGGCGGGCGGGATGTCGATACCGTCGAATTGCAGCGTTTCGGGGGCATAATTGAAGACAAAGCGGTGCGTTTCGGTGTCGCGGATCCGCAGCCCTTCGGGCAGGGTTTCGCGCGCCAGCCCCGCAGCCCCCACGACCTGACCGAGGATCGCGTCGAAGGCGGCATCGTCGGGCCAGCCGGCCAGGTAGTACAAACCGTCCGCCCCCATCATCGCCGGACGTCCATCGGCGGTTTCAAAACTGACCGGCGCCTGACCTTCGAGATGTTCGAACCAGCGTTTGAAATGGCCGGTCGCAAGCGGCAGGGGCGCAAAAGGCGGCAGGCTTTCGAGCCGCGCGGTGGTCACATCGAGCCCGTCGATATTGGGCGGCAGCGGTGTGGGGATGGTCAGATCGCCATCGCGACTGCCCGAACGCGGCCCCAGGATCGCACTGCCTCCGAAGCGGCGGAGCGCGCTCTGCAACGCTTCGGGCAATTCCAGCAAACCCGGCGCAAGAACAAGACGATAGCCGGTCAGATCGGTGGTTTCGGCGGGAAGAATATCGACCGAAAGCCCGGCCCGGCGCAGGGCGCGGTAGCTGTCGAAGACAAGGCCGAAATAGCTGAAATCGGCGCCCTGGGGCAGCGCCTCCCAGGCCCAGGCCGACGGGTAATCGAAGATCAGCGCCACCGGGGAGCGGCCCTGCGAGACCTCGGGCATCTGCGCCAGTTCGCGCGCCACTTGCTGCGCCTCGCCCAGCGCAGGCGCGGCGGCGCTGTCGGGGCGCAACAGGCCCGCGTGCATCTGCTCCTGGGCAAAGGGCGCCTGACGCCAGCGGAAATAGCAGACCGCCTCGGCGCCGTGGGCGAAAGCCTCCCAGGTCCAGAGCCGGGGCATGCCATCGAGCGGCGCCACATTCCAATCGGCCCAGTTCACCGGGCCGGGCTGCTGCTCCATCACCCAAAGCCGCCCCCGCCCGACCGCGCGATAAAGGTCATGGTGAAAGGCCTGCGCATCCGGATGCCCCTGGCGCAGGAAGCGGCTCTGCTCCGCTTCGCTGGCCTCCATCCGGTCCAGCAAAAAGCCCAGCGGATAGGAATCCCAGGAGGCGATGTCGAGATCGGCGCCGACGTCAAAATGGTCGAAGGACAGGATGCGGCCCATGTAATTGTGAATGAGCGGCGCCTGGGTATGGCGGCGCAGGATCTCCGTCTGAGCCCGGTTGAACCGCACCACCTGATCGGAGGAAAAGCGCCGGAAGGCCAGGAGATGGGACGGGTTGAGATCGGTCACCGCCAGGTTGGGCAGATCGATCTCCGCAAAGTCGCGATATTCCATCGACCAGAAGACATTGCCCCAGGCCCGGTTCAGCGCCTCGGGCGATTGATAGCGCTGAGCGCACCAGTCGCGAAAGGCGCGGCGGGCCGGTTCGGAATAGGACAGCACCGTGTCATGGCAGCCGTATTCATTGTCGGTCTGCCAGGCCGCCACATGGGGATTGGCGCCATAGCGTTCGCCCAGGCGCGTGACGATGTGGCGGCAGTCTTCCAGGTAGCCTTCGTGGGAGAAGCAGTAATGTCGGCGGGACCCGAAACCGCGCGGGCGCCCCTCTTCATCCACGGCCAGCATGTCGGGGTGTTTGTCCAGCATCCAGCGCGGCGGTGTGGCGGTGGGGGTGCCGAGGATGACCTTCAGCCCCGCCTGCCCCAGCACCTCGATGGCGCGATCGAGCCAGTCGAAATCATAGGCCCCCGGTGTCGGCTCCAGCCGCGACCAGGCAAATTCGCCGATCCGCACCCAGGTCAGGCCGGTCTCGACCATGCGGGCGGCATCTTCGGCCCAGATCTCCTCGGGCCAGTGTTCGGGGTAGTAGCACACGCCCAGGCTGCGGGTCTGGGGATCGGTCATGGGAACCTCCGCTGTGGTTCTGCCCGTTTACGGGTTTTGCATCGTGACGCAAGATGGATCGTCCCACCAGGCGGCCAGCCTTTCGGCAGAGGTGCCGGGCGCCAGCCCGATGGCAACCAGCGCCGTGGTTGCCGCCTCGGCGCGGCGGGCAAAGTGTTTCTGGCGGCCCACCGCATGCACCTCCCAATAGGCCCCATTGCCATCGGGCAGCAGCGCCTTCAGCCGCAACAGACCCGGCGGCAGATCGGCCAGCCGGGCTTCGATCTCGGCCTGGCTGCGCGGCGCCGGATCCGGATCGGAGTAATGGACGTAATCGGGATGGGGCGCGGTCTGGACCTCGGGCGCGCATTCGGGCGTTGCGTCGAACAAAAGCGCCGCGATGGCGGCAAGGTTGTCGGCGCGGCACCAGGCGGCCAGACCGATCTGCGCCAGTTCCGCGCCCACGTCACCGCCCTTGGAAACGGCGACCAGATCGGCGCAGGTCAGTTGCGCGGCCACCTGATCCGTGATGCGCCCGTCGCTCAGTTGCGCGGCAAGATTTTCGCTGTCGGCGAGGCTGATGATACCGCCATAGCGCAGGTCCGGCTCGGCCAGTGCCAGCCCCGCAATCCTGGCCGGATCGGCGATGCCGCTGGCCTCGACAATCAGGTGATCGGGACGCGGATGACGGTCGAGCATGTCACCGATCGCATAGAAAAGATCTCCCGACATGGTGCAGCAGATGCAGCCGTTGGTCAGTTCGATCGTGTCCTCGCGGGCGGAGTGCAGGAGCGCGGCATCGAGGTTGATCGCACCAAAATCATTGACCAGTACCGCCAGTCGCAACCCGTGGTCGCCCGCCAGCAAGGTATTGATCAACGTGGTTTTTCCCGCGCCCAGATAGCCGCCAATCACGGAGAGCGGCAGCGCGCTCACAGAAGATGCACCTTGCCGCCGAAGACGGTTCCCAACACCGGCACATCCTTGAGACCCTCTGCGCCCAGCGCCAGCGGATCGGCGCCCAGCACCGCGAAATCGGCGCGTTTTCCGGGTGCGATGGAGCCGATTTCACCATCGAGTTTCAGGATGCGGGCGGCGCCGAGGGTGATGAGTTCCAGCGCGTCGTCCACCGACACCCGCTCCTCTGCCCCCAGGGTCGCGCCCGACATGGTTTGTCGGTTGGCCGCGCACCATGCGGTGAAAAGGGGGCCGAGCGGGGTCACCGGCGCATCGGAATGGATCGCGCAGGTCACCCCTTCCGCCATCGCGGTTCTGAGCGCATTCATCCGTGCGGCCCGGTCGGGGCCAAGGGTGCGGGCGGCGTGTTGGTCGCCGAAATACCACAGGTGATTGGCAAAGAGATTGCAGGCCACGCCCAGGTCTGCAGCGCGGCGGAAGAGGGCGCGATCCATCATCTGGCAATGTTGCAAGACGTGCCGCGCGCCAGGCCAGGGGTGGGCACGAGCGGCGGCTTCGAGCGCATCGAGCGAGACTTCCGCGGCCTCATCGCCATTGACGTGAATATGCATCTGCACGCCCGCCCGCTGCATTTCCATCGCCAGCGCGTGGATCTGATCGGGCGCGGTGTTCCAGAGCCCGTTCGGCTGGCCCTCCACATAGCCGGGCCAGCGCACCCGCGCGGTCCAGCCCTGAATGGACCCATCGGTCATCAGCTTCACGGCACCCAGACGCAGCTTGTCGCTGCTGCGCACCTTCAGCGCCAGCGCGCGGGCGGCCACCTCTTCCGGCGCAGCCGAGGCACCGATGGCGGGCACGATCCGCAGCGGGTAGTCATCGCGCCCGGTGACCTCCAGCATCAGGTCGAGGTCGTCATCATCGAGCATGGAATAAAGGTCGGTGATCGTGGTCACACCGGCGCGGGTGGCGATGCTGGCGTAGGTCTCGATGGCCTCGGCGCTTTGCGACAGCAGCCGGAAATCGACCCCGATCCGGCGCAGCACCGGGAACATGGCGGCCATTTCCTGCAACTCGCCATTGGGCGCGCCATCCGCGCCCTTGACCACACCTTCAAGCGGCGTGTCGGCGGAGTAACCTGCCAGTTCCAGAGCTGCGGTATTCACGCACATCAGGTGGAAGTTGGAGAACAACACGGCGACCGGTTTGTCGCGGCTCACCTGATCCAGATGGTGGCGGTTGAGCCGTTCGCCTTCGAGAAAGATCGGATCAAGCCCCCAGCCAAAGACCATCTCGCCACTCGCGGCCTCACGCAGTCGCGCGATGATGTCGTCGGTGCTGGTCAGCCCTTCCCAAAGCCGACCGTCTGCGTCGATCCGGTCGTGATAGCCCACATAGGAATAGCGCCACATGGAGCCCGCCATCATATGGGCGTGGCCTTCGACGAAACCCGGCATCAGCACCGCGTCGCTGAGGCTGTCATCCATCACCCCGCCGCCCCAGGCATCGGCGCAATCGGCCCCGCCCACCGCCAGAATGCACCCGTCGCGCACGGCGACATGGGTCGCCTCGGGCAGACCGCGCTCCATGGTGATGATTTTTTTTGCTTTGAAAACGCGCGTTTCTGTCATTCCGGGTACTCCTCGCGGCAGGTTGCACGGTTTCTTTCGGGGCGTCCATGGGCGATCTGGTCAAAAAACTTGACCTCGCGGGGGCAGTCGTGATCGGCTGTGAAAAACAGCAAAAATAACCGACCGGGA
>JAOXSD010000131.1 GCA_025800205.1 Silicimonas sp.
ATCTGCGCAAGCTCGGTGCAAGAACCTTCACAGACCTCTTCGCCGCCATCGGTGATATCTGTGACATGTTCAACCCAGACGAATGCTGGAACTTCCTCACAAATGCTGGATATGCATCAACATGAAATGGAACCGCTCTAGCTCAGGCGGACAAGCGGATCAGTCCCGGCCCGTTGCATCACACAAGACCTGAAAGGCCCCCCAATGACTGACTTCACCTACCACACCCTCGACAGCGCCCCCGAGGCGGCAAAACCCTTTCTGGCCCGCGCCCAGGCCGCCTATGGCCAGATCCCCGGCCTTTATGCGGTGATGGCCGAAAGCCCCGCCATCCTTGAAGGCTACCATGCGATCCATGCGCTGTTCGAGGAACAGACCAGCTTTGACGCCGATGAGCACACCGTGGTCTGGCAGACGATCAACGTCGAACATGCCTGCCATTATTGCGTGCCAGCCCATACGGCCATCGCCAAGATGATGAAGGTGGATGACGCGATCAGCGACGCATTGCGCAATGAAACGCCCCTGCCCACGCCCCGGCTGGAAGCGCTCCGGACCTTCACGCTGCAGGTGGTGCGCGGCCGCGGCCATGTGAGCGACGCCGATGTACAGGCCTTTCTCGATGCAGGCTTCACCCGCAAGGCCATTCTGGAGGTGATCCTCGGTCTCTCCCAGAAGGTGCTGTCGAACTATATGAACCATCTGGCAGACACCCCGGTGGACCCGGCGTTCAAACCCTTCGCCTGGGCCAAGGCGGCCTGAGGAAAAGCCTTCAGAAGGCTTTCGGCAAACCCTTCAGAAGGGTTTGGGGCAAAGGCGTCTGACGCCTTTGCCTTTTTCTTTTGGTTCGCGCTATGACCCTTCGGATCAGGGGAGCAGCCCATGCAACGTGTGATGATCATCGGACAGCCGGGCGCGGGCAAATCCACCCTCGCCCGCCGTCTGGGCGCGCGCACCGGCCTGCCGGTGGTCCATATCGACCTGATCCACTGGCAACCGGGCTGGGTCGAGCGCGACCGGGCGGAAAAGACCCGGCTTTGTCGCGCGGTCCATGCCCGCGAGGAATGGATCTTCGAAGGCGGCCATTCTTCGACCTGGGACGACCGGCTGGCGCGCTGCGACACGTTGATCTGGCTGGATTTTCCGCTCTGGCTGCGGCTGTGGCGCGTGATCACCCGGACGCTCAGGGATTACGGGCGCAGCCGCGCGGATCTGCCCGAAAACTGCCCCGAACGGTTCGACCCCGACTTCTACCGGTTCATCTGGCGGACCCGGAACCGATCACGCGCCAGAATGCGATCCCTCTTTGACACCGCCCCGGCGGAGAAACGGAAAATCCGGCTCTCCACCCGGTCCCAGGTTCGCGCATTTCTGCAAGGCATCGAGGGCGCCTGACGCCCCCGATCTGTCATTCGGCGCTTGAGGCCGCGCCCATCCGGTTGAACATGTCGATGTCGCGCACCGAAATTCCGCCCCAGAGGATGACGGCAGTGATCAGCGCCCAGATCGGCAGCGCCACGAGCGTGGTGGTCCGGATCTTGCGCTTCATCGAGAAGCTGGACGCAGGCGCGCCCGCATGTGTCCCCTCGACCCGCTCGCCCACATCGCCCTGGGTTTCAAGCCGGATCGGCAGCACGACAAACAGCGTCATGAACCAGACAACCGCCAGAAGGACAAGGGCCGAGACGATGCTCATCAGACCTGTTCCAGCTCGACGAGCGTGCCGTTGAAATCCTTGGGATGCAGGAACAGCACCGGCTTGCCATGGGCGCCGATCTTCGGCTCGCCATTGCCCAGCACCCGCGCGCCGGAGGCTTTCAGCTTTTCGGCTGCCGCGCGGATGTCCTCGACCTCGTAGCAGACATGGTGGATGCCGCCCGAGGGGTTCTTTTCAAGAAAGCCCGTGATCGGGGAGTTCTCGCCCAGGGGGTAGAGCAGTTCGATCTTGGTGTTCGGCAGGGTGATGAACACCACCGTGACCCCGTGATCGGGTTCGTCCTGGGGCGCGCCCACATCGGCGCCGAGCACATCGCGATACTGGGCCGAGGCCGCCTCGAGATCGGGCACGGCAATGGCCACGTGGTTCAGCTGTCCAATCATCGGAAATCCTCTCTGAGCTTTTGCGAGGTTATGGGGCGCAGGGGCAATTCCGGCAAGAGACATGGGGCCGCAGTCAGCCGTTAACACGACGTTATCCATTCCGACCAAATATGGGCGCAAGCTGCTGGAGTGGACCCAATGCCTGAGACTTTGGAAGACCTGATCATGATGCAACCGCCCACTGCGGATCGTCCGCTCCTGGGCACGATGATTCTGCTGGTGGAAGACAGCCGCCATTCGTGCGAGGCGATGCGGCTGATCTGCCAACGCTCGGGCGCGCGCATCCGCCGGGCCGAAAGCCTGGCCTCCGCCGCGCGGCACCTGCGCTCCTACCGGCCGCGCATCGCGGTGATCGATCTGGGCCTGCCCGATGGCTCCGGCCTCGATCTGATCGCCAGCCTGTCGCGGTCCGAATCGGGTGTCGACGGGATCATAGCCATCTCCGGCGATGACACGCTGGAGGCCGCCGCTTTCGAGGCCGGGGCGGACAGTTTCATGGCCAAACCATTGACCTCGATCACCGCCTTTCAGCGCAAGGTGCTCAACCTGCTGCCCGCAGGCCAGCGGCCGGAGAAACTCACAGCACCGCTGCGCGACCAGGTGGCGCCCGACAAGGTCGCTTTGCGCGATGATCTGGCGCTGGCGGTGGATCTTCTGAACGGCCGGCATGACGCCACCTCCTGGGCCTATCTTTGCGGATTTCTGGCCAGTCTCGGCAAGGATGCCGATGATCCCGCCCTGATCCGGCTGGCGGGCGAATTGGATTGCACCGCCGTGCAACAGCGTCCCAAGGTTGCCCTTTCGGCACGCCGCACCCTGGAGGACCGGATGGAGGAACTGGCACCGGTCTGAGCTTGCCGACGCCCCCATGTTCGCCTATTGTTCCACTGGCCTTTCGGGGCCGGAGCGATCATCATATGGGCCATGGGGCAGGACGTGACGCAAGATTTGGAAGAATTCTTGGAACAGGCCGGGACGCGACCGGGTCTGCCGATGGCGTGCTGTGCGACCACCGGGGGCGACGCATCGTGATGGACGGCAGCGGAACGCCCTGGGGCAAGCTGACCTCGGTAGAGGTCTGTGCCGGTGCCGGCGGACAGGCGCTGGGGCTGGAACGGGCCGGGTTTGACCACGAACTTCTGGTGGAAATCGAAGCGCCCGCCCGCGCGACACTCAAACTGAACCGCCCGCAATGGCGCGTGCCCGATGGCGAGGGCGCCAATCTGCGCCAGTTCGATGCCGCGCCATTTCGCGGCGTCGATCTTCTGGCCGGTGGCCTGCCCTGCCCGCCGTTTTCGGTGGCCGGCAAGCAATTGGGCGCCGATGACGAGCGCAATCTTTTCCCCGATTTTCTGCGCCTGGTCGAGGAATGCGCCCCCCGCGCGATCCTGGTGGAAAACGTGCGCGGCTTTCTGGACGGCGCGTTCGAGGATTTCCGCGAAAATTTCGCCAAGTCTCTGAAAAAAATGGGATATACCGTGGGATGGCGACTGCTGAACGCCAGCGATTTCGGCGTCAGCCAATTGCGCCCCCGGGTGGCCATTGTTGGCTTTCAAAACCGATTTTCGGACGGCTTCAATTGGCCCGAACCCTCGGCCGACACGCCGCCTTCGGTGGGCGCGCTTCTGGGCGAGATGATGGGGGCCGGCGGCTGGGAGGGCGCAGGCGCCTGGGCCAAAGGCGCCGACAAGATCGCCCCCACCATTGTCGGCGGCAGCCACAAGCACGGCGGCCCGGATCTGGGCCCGACGCGCGCGCGCCGCGCCTGGGCGGCTTTGGGGGTCGAGGGCAAATCGCTGGCCGATGCGCCGCCGGAACCGGGGTTCGAGGGCCTGCCGCGCCTGACCGTGCCGATGGTGGCGCGGCTGCAGGGCTTTCCGGCCGATTGGCGGTTTCACGGCAAGAAGACCCCGGCCTATCGCCAGGTCGGCAACGCCTTTCCGCCGCCGGTGGCCGAGGCCGTGGGACGACAGATCGCCCGCGCTTTGGCCTTTTCCACAGCACCGGCGGAATGACCAGCGCCATCGGCCGCGCCCGCGTGGCCTTTCACAGCCGCCTTGCCGCGTCGATCCTGACCCTGAATGCCCGCGGCGTGGCCAGCAACGCGGATACATCCAGCAAACCCAGCCGCGACATTGCCGCCGATATTCTGGACCTCTTGGGCGGCGCCCAGGTGGCCGAAAAGACCGCTGGCCAGACCGCTGGCGCCACATTCGAAGAGATCACGGGGGCCTATCTGGCGGAAACGCTGGCCGCACTCGCCCATCTGCGCCCGGGCGAAATCCATGTGCAAAAAGGCGGCCAGATCGCCGATTTCCAGCAATATGCCCATCTCGATGATCTCGACCGGATCACCCGCGCCAACCGCGACATCGCCACCGCCCTTGGCACCGATTACCTGATCAAGCCCGATGTGATCGTCGCCCTGCGCCCCTGGTCGGAACTGGAGATCAACGGCGGCGCCGATCTTGTGCGCGCGGACGAAGCCCAATTGACCGGCGCGCGCGCATTCAATGATGCCCGCCCCCTGCTTCTGGCTTCGGTCAGTTGCAAATGGACTTTGCGCAGCGACCGGGCGCAAAATGCCCGCTCCGAAGGGCTGAACCTGGTGCGCAATCGCAAGGGCGGGCTGGCGCGGATCGCGGTTGTGACCGCCGAACCGCTGCCCAGCCGGATCGCCTCGCTGGCCCTTGGCACCGGCGACATCGATTGCGTTTATCACTTTGCGCTCAAGGAGTTGCGCGCGGCGCTGGAGGCGCCGGGGCGCGAAACCTATCTCGATACGCTGGAGATGATGATCGAGGGCCAGCGCCTGCGCGACATTGCCGATCTGCCGTTCGACCTACTTTTGTAGGCCCGGGTCGCGGGCCACGAGAATGGGCGATGTCAGATCGCCCAGCGCCCGTTTCTGACGCCCCACATCATCGAAATTCGCAGGTGCCAGCCAGGTCTCGAAGGCTGCGCGCAGCGCGGGCCATTCGCTGTCGATGGCGGCAAACCAGGCGGTGTCGCGGTTCCGCCCTTTGACCACCGTGGCCTGGCGAAAGATGCCCTCGTAGGAGAGGCCAAAGCGTTGCGCCGCCCGGCGCGAGGGCAGATTGGCGGCGTCGCATTTCCATTCGAACCGACGATAGCCCGCCTCGAAGGCCCATTTGAGCGTCAGATAAACCGCCTCGGTCGCCTCGCGGGTGCGCTGCAAACGCGGGGTGAAAACGATATAGCCGACTTCGATCGACCCCGCGGCAGGTGCAATGCGCATCAACGACAGGGTGCCTCCGATCCGGCCATCCTCCATGCGCACGGCGAATTGCATCGGGTCATGGGCGATCCGCACCGCATCCACCCAAGCGCCCAGCGCCGCCTCGCTGTCGAACGGGCCCACGGGAATATAGCGCCAAACCTCGCCCGCGCCCTCATGGGCGGCCCAAAGCTCCGGCGTGTGATCCTGCGACAGGGGTTCGAGCCGCGCATAGCGGCCCTGCAACACAGTGCGCGGCGGCAGGTCTGGCGCGGTCCAATCAGAAAGCGACATGGCTTTCACCCTTTCACAAGGCTCTTGACTAGCAATATGTCTAGGCAAGGCTGTTTCTATGAACAAGAAGAACGGGTTATCGAGATATCGACGTTTAAAACTGGTTGAGGCCTTCTGCGCCGATCTGACCGCCACCCAGACGGCGGTGATGCTCGGC
>JAOXSD010000134.1 GCA_025800205.1 Silicimonas sp.
CCGGGAAAAACCAATCTGATCACCGATGTGGCGGGGCTGCGCGTGGGGCAGGCTTCGGACGCGGTGATCAAGACCGGGGTCAGCGTGGTGGTGGGCGATGCGCCCATGGTGGCGGGCGTCCATGTGATGGGCGGCGCGCCGGGCACGCGAGAGACGGATCTCCTGGCCCCCGACAAGACCGTGCAAACGGTGGATGCGCTGGTGCTGGCAGGGGGCTCGGCCTTTGGATTGGCGGCGGTTGATGGCGTGGTGGCGCGGCTCAGGGCGGCGGGGCGCGGCTTTGTCGCCCATGGGCAGAATGTGCCGATCGTGCCCGGCGCGATCCTGTTCGACCTGGCCAATGGCGGGGCGAAGGACTGGGTGGACAATCCCTATCCGGCACTCGGGGCGGCGGCTTTTGACGCGCTGGGGGACCCTCTGAAGCTGGGCAGCACGGGCGCCGGCACCGGCGCGCGCATTGCCGATCTGAAAGGCGGTTTGGGCTCGGCCTCCTGCCTTCTGCCCTCGGGCGCGGTGGTCGGCGCGCTGGTGGTGGTCAATGCCCTTGGTCAGGCAACCCATGGAGAAGGCGGGCATTTCTGGGCAGCCCCCTTTGAGCAGGCAGGCGAATTCGGCGGTCTCGGCACCGCCACAACGCCCGCCCCTGCGCCCGTAACCAAGGCCGATCCGGCGACGACAATTGCCATCGTCGCAACCGACCTGACGCTGGACAAGGCACAGGCGACACGCATGGCAACGGCAGCCCATGACGGGCTCGCCCGCGCATTGGTGCCCGCCCATATGCCCTTCGACGGGGATCTGGTGTTTTCTGCGGCGACCGGGCAGCGCGCGCCCGACGACCGCGATCTCTTCCTCCTTGGCCATGCCGCCGCCACCTGCCTGGCCCGCGCCATTGCGCGCGGCGTCTATCATGCAACACCCGCGCCCGGCGATGTGGTGCCCACATGGGGCGAAAGGTTCAGGCCAGAAGATCGGTGACGATGGGACTGTCCGCATCGCGCAACCCGTCGAGAATATCAAAATGGTTCCGCCCCGGATCGACCCGATGCGCCGCGCCCCAGGCCTGTGCCAACGCCTCGGCCTGATGTAGAAACACCGGACGTTCCTCGGAGCCGACCCAAACCGACACCGGCGCGTCGGGCGCGGCGTGCAACACCGGGCTTTCCCCCTCGGCCTCCGCCGCATCCAACCGCAAATCACTGTTCCGCGCCAAAGGCACCAACGGGCGCAGATCGGCCACGGGCGAGATCGGCACATACCGCACAATCCGCCCCTGCACCTCTGCCGACAGTTCCCCTGCCCCCATCCGCGCGGTCAAATGCCCGCCCGCCGAATGCCCGGCAATCCGGATCGGCCCGCGCACCAGAGCCGCCGCCGCCTCGACCGCCGCCCGCGCATCGCTTGTGATCTCCGACACCCGCACCTCGGGCGCGAGCCGATAGGACGGCATGGCGACCGCCCATCCCCGCGCGGTCAGCCCTTCCGCATAATGAGACCAATACCCCCGGTCGAACTTTACCCAATAGCCGCCATGGATGAAGACCACCAATCCCTCGGCAGGACCGGCAGGATGAAAGAGATCGAGCTTCTGCCGCTCATGCTCCCCGTAAGGAACATTCAACCGCGCCCGCCCAATCGCCGCCTCGCGGGCCCGAAAATCTTGCGCTTCGGATTGCCAGAGATCCGGCAGATCCTCGGCTCCCGGCACATAGGCCCCGATTTCGAAATCATCATCGCTCCAGCCCATCACGGCCCCCTGTTCTTCTTCCTGTTCTAAATACCTCTGCGGAGCCGGGGGGTAAAACCCTTCGCCTCACCCATCCGGCACGATGCGCACGAGCCGCGATGAACCGCCGCCTGCAAGTGCCAATATCGCCCCGTCCCGGTCGATTTCCACATCGCGCATGCGGCCCAGGTCTTCGAGAAACCGCGCCTCGCCGATCACCCGCCCGCCAGTGAATTTCAGCCGCACCAGCCCGCCGGGGTTGAGCGAGGCCGCGACCACATCATGCCGCCAACCCTTGAAAAGCGAGCCGTCGTAGAAAGCAAACCCGCCCGGCGCGATCACCGGGTCCCAGTAATAGACCGGCTCGATCATGCCGGGTGCCGAGCTTTTGCCGGTGCCGATGGGCGTGCCATTGTAATTCTCGCCATAGGAGACGACAGGCCAGCCGTAATTGCCGCCCGGTTCGATGCGATTGAGTTCGTCGCCGCCCGCAGGCCCGTGTTCCAGGGTCCAGAGCTCGCCGGTGCCGGGATGGATGTCGGCGCCTTGGGGGTTGCGGTGACCGAGGCTCACCAGTTCCGCCCGCCCATCGGGCGTGATCCGCATCACCTTGCCATAGGTCGTACCCGGATCCTGTGCCAGTTCCCGGTCGGCGCGGTTTGAGCGTTCGCCAAGGGTCAGGTAGAGCGCGCCATTTGCGGGCACGACGCGGGAGCCATAGTGTTTCGGGTCACGCGAGGGCGGCGATTGCAGGAAAATCTCCTCCACCTCCCGGAGCGTTGTGCCGTCGAGCCGCGCGCGCGCCAGTGCGGTGACCGAACCGCCGCGCACGGATTTGGCATAGGTCAGATAGATCGTGCCGCTTTCCGCGAAATCCTCGGCCAGTGCCACATCCAAGAGACCGCCCTGCCCGCGTGCCAGCACCTTGGGCACACCGCGCACTCGCGTGACATCACCGCCGGGCGTGATCAGGTTAAGCCGCCCGACCCTCTCGGTCACCAGATAGCGTCCGTCGGGCAGCACCTCGACGCCCCAGGCCTGATCGAGCCCGTCGGCAATGGTTTCGACCCGCATCCGGGGCATGCCGCGCAACTCGGGCGCGCGGGTCTGGTTCTTGAAAGCGGGGGTGAATTCGGGGACGTTTTTTGGCCCCTGCGCCACTTCAGCCAGCGCGGGGAAAGCCATCAGGATCAGGGCGAGAACGGACAGACGAACGGGCATCACGGCACCTCCTGTGAAGAAGATAGCCACGCGCCCGCCCCTGTCCAATCACGGCTGCGCGGGGTCAGACCCCATAGATCTGCGCGATCCGGTCGACGGCGGCCTCGGCCGACATTTCTTCGCTTTCGCCGGTGCGCCGCGAGGTCAGTTCCACCACACCCTTGTCGAGCCCGCGCGGACCCACGGTGATCCGCCAGGGCAGACCAATGAGGTCCATGGTGGCGAACTTGCCCCCTGCGCGTTCATTGCGGTCGTCATAAAGCGGGTCCAACCCCTTGGCGATCAACGCCTTTTCCAGACCTTCGCAAGCGGCGTCACAGCTGGCGTCGCCCTGGCGCAGGTTCACGATCCCGGCATGGAACGGGGTCACGCCCTCGGGCCAGATGATGCCCTTGTCGTCATGGCTCGCTTCGATGATCGCGCCCAGAAGCCGCGACACGCCAATGCCATGGGAGCCCATATGGACCGCCACTTCGTTGCCTTCGGCATCCTGCACCTTGGCGCCCATGGCTTCGGAATATTTGGTGCCGAAATAGAAGATCTGGCCGACTTCGATGCCGCGCGCAGACCGGCGACGCTCCTCCGGCACCTCGTTGAACAAGGCCTCGTCATGGGTTTCATCGGTGCGGGCATAGCGCGAGGTGAATTCCTCGAGCACCGCCTGACAGGCGGCGTGGTCGTCGAAGTCGATTTCGCGGTCGCCGAATTTCAGATCGGTGATCTGGCTGTCATAGAAAACCTCGGATTCACCGGTCTCGGCGAGGACCAGAAATTCGTGTGTGTCGTCGCCGCCGATGGGGCCTGAATCGGCGCGCATGGGGATCGCCTGAAGGCCCATCCGTTCATAGGTGCGCAGGTAGCTGACCAGGTGACGGTTATAGGCGTGAAGGGCATCTTCTTTCGTCAAATCAAAGTTGTAGCCGTCCTTCATGTAGAATTCGCGGCCCCGCATGACGCCGAACCGGGGGCGGATCTCGTCGCGGAATTTCCACTGGATCTGGTACATGGTCAGCGGCAGATCGCGGTAGGAACTGACGTTCTGGCGGAAGATGTCGGTGATCAGTTCTTCGGCGGTGGGCGTGTAAAGCATATCGCGGTCGTGGCGGTCGCGGATGCGGAGCATTTCCTGACCGTAATCATCATAGCGACCGCTTTCGCGCCAGAGATCGGCCGATTGCAGGGTGGGCATCAGCATCGGGATGTGGCCGGCGCGGGCCTGTTCCTCGTGAATGATATCCTCGATCTTTTTCAACACCTTGAAGCCCAGAGGCAGCCAGGAATAGATGCCGGCGGAGGCCTGTTTGATCATGCCTGCGCGCAGCATGTAGCGATGCGAGACGATCTGCGCCTCGGACGGCGTTTCTTTCAGGACAGGCAGGAAATAGCGGGTCAGGCGCATGGGGCAAAAATCCGATCTGGGATGTTGTTTGCAAGGGGTTTAAGCGGTTGACCGGGGGCTGGCAAGCGGGCGGGCGCGCGCCCCTGACAGCGAGGATTGTCAGGCCACGGGTTCGCTGTATGGTGTAGGTGAGGGAGACGTTCAGGCAACCGAGTCCAGCAGCAAACCAATTCCCGGGCGCATTTCCAGCCCGGAGCAACGGGAGGCTTGCATGCCAGATTCAACACATGACGACATTTCCTTTGATGAGTATGACGAGTTGGTCAATCCGAAGCCGGACGAATGTGAGTTCGACCGGATCGTTGAAAGCGCCATCAGCCGAAGGGGCATTCTTGGCGGCACATTGAGTTTCGGCGCCTTTGCCATGCTTGGCGGCTCGGTCTTCGCAAACCGCGCCCATGCGGCGACAGATCGCTTTGCCTTTCAGGCCATCCCCACCAACACCGCCGATACGGTGACGGTGCCCGAAGGGTTCCGCGCCGAGGTCGTCGTGCGCTGGGGCGATCCGCTGTCTTCGGCAGGCGCGGATTTCGACCATGCAAGCCGTGGCACCGGCGCCTCCCAGGCAGAGGCTTTCGGTGACAATACCGACGGGATGGAAGTCTATGCCCATGGCGACAAGGTGCTGCTTGCGGTCAACAACGAATACACCAACCGCAGCATCATCTGGGGCAACCGTCCCGACGGCAAGGCCGAGACCGATGACGACGTTCTGAAGGGCAAGATGGCCCATGGGCTGACCGTGGTCGAGATTGCCAATGACGGCAGCGGCTGGAGCATCGTCAAGGACAGCCCCTACAACCGTCGCGTCACGCCGGACACCGAAATGGAGATCACCGGCCCCGCCGCAGGACACGCCCTGATGCAGACCGCCGCCGACCCGAGCGGCACCAGATCGCTGGGCACCTGGAACAATTGCGGCAACGGATCGACCCCCTGGGGCACCTATCTGGCCTGCGAGGAGAACTTCAACGGTTACTTCTCTTCTTCGGTCGAAGGTGTTGATATCTCGCCCGAATTGAAACGCTATGGCGTCTCCGAAAAGGACTGGGGCTATGGCTGGGCGCGGATTGACGAGCGGTTCGACATCTCCAAACATCCCAATGAGCCGAACCGGGCCGGCTATGTGGTCGAGCTTGATCCGCGCGACCCGAATTCGACCCCGAAGAAACGCACCGCGCTGGGCCGGTTCAAGCATGAGAATGCCGAGGTGGTGGTCAATTCCGATGGCCGCATCGTGGTCTATATGGGCGATGATGAGCGCGGCGAGTTTCTCTACCGCTATGTCTCGAACGGGGTCTATGCGCCGGGCAATCCCACCGACAGCCTGCTGGAAGACGGCCGTCTCTATGCCGCGCAGTTCGATGACAGGGGTTTGGGGCGCTGGCTGGAACTGACGCCGGAAAGTGCGGGGATGGCCAGTATGGCCGAGGTCTGCATTCACACCCGGATCGCCGCCTCTGCGGTCGGTGCGACCACGATGGACCGCCCCGAATGGGTCGCGGCCAATCCGCGCGCGCCGGAAGTCTATTGCGCGCTGACCAACAACAAGAACCGGGGCATCAAGCCAAACGCCGGGGGCGACCTGACGCCGGTGGGCGGGCCGAACCCGCGCGAGACCAACAACTACGGCCAGGTGGTCCGCTGGTGGCCGGGCGGCGGCGACCATACGGCGGACACGTTCACCTGGGATCTCTTCGTGATGGCCGGCAATCCGACGGTTCATTCCGATGCCAATGCCGGGTCGGACAATGTCGATGATCAGAACATGTTCAACTCGCCCGATGGGCTGAAGTTCGATTCAAGCGGCATCGTCTGGATCCAGACCGACGGCAATTACTCCAACGCCGATGGCTTTGCCGGTCAGGGCAACAACCAGATGCTGGCGGGCGACCCGGTGACCGGCGAAATCCGCCGCTTCCTGGTCGGTCCCAAGCAATGCGAAGTGACCGGCCTGACCTGGTCGCCGGACAAGCGCACCATGTTCGTCGGCATCCAGCATCCGGGCGAGCGCGGCGACAGCCACTGGCCCGAAGGTGGCGATGCCGCACCCAGATCTGCCATTGTCGCGGTCACCCGCGAAGATGGCGGCATTATCGGCTAGGTTCGATCACGGCGTGAAAGGGGCGCGCGCCGCCCCTTTCTTCCCCGCCTCTGCCGGGGGCAACATCAGGGTCAAACCGGGCCCATGACAAAGCTTCGCCGACCGCAGGCCTTGCAACCGCCCGCCCCGGTTGCAACATAGGGCAAAAGGAGAACGGGCGTGGCACTACCGGTTCAGCAGCAGGCAAAATACTGGGGCATCGCGACAGTGACGTTCCTTGGCATCATGTGGGTGCTCGGCGATGTGATCCTGCCCTTCGTGCTGGGCGCGGCCATCGCCTATTGCCTTGATCCCATTGCCGACCGGCTGGAGAACATGGGCGCCTCGCGGGGGCTGGCCACCGGCATCATCACCGGGCTGGCGCTTTTGGCCTTTGTCATGGCCTTCCTCCTGATCATTCCGGCCTTTGTGGAACAGGCCAGCGGGCTGGTGGCACAATTGCCCGAGATGTTCACCAATCTGCAAGGGGTCGTCAGCGAGCGCTTTCCCGAATTGGGGGATGCCAATTCCACCATTCGCCAGTCGCTCGCCGCCCTGGGCGAGACCTTGCGGTCGAAGGGCAACCAGTTGCTGGATACGGTGATCGCCTCGGTCACCGGCATCGTCAACGTCATCGTGCTGCTGGTCATCGTGCCGGTGGTGGCCTTCTACCTGCTTTACGACTGGGACCATATGGTCGCCAAGATCGACGCGCTCCTGCCACGCGACCATGCCCCGACGATCCGCCAGATCGTGGGTGAGATCGACCGGACCATGGCCGGTTTCGTGCGCGGGCAAGGCACGGTCTGCCTGATCCTGGGCAGCTTCTATGCCATTGCGCTGATGCTGGTCGGGCTGAATTTCGGCCTGATGGTGGGCATGGTGGCAGGCGCGTTGACCTTCATTCCCTATGTGGGCGCGCTGGTCGGCGGCGCACTGGCCATCGGGCTGGCGCTGTTTCAGTTCTGGGGCGAATGGCACTGGATCGCTGCGGTGGCCGGGATCTTCTTTGCTGGCCAATTTGTCGAGGGCAATATCCTCACCCCGCGTCTGGTGGGCTCTTCGGTGGGGCTGCATCCGGTCTGGCTGATCTTCGCGCTCTCGGCCTTCGGCACCATGTTCGGCTTTGTCGGCATGCTTGTCGCGGTGCCCGTCGCCGCCGCCATCGGGGTGATCCTGCGTTTTGGTCTCGGACAATATCAGGGCAGTCGGCTCTACAAGGGGCTGGCGGAACGGGACGAGGCCTGAGATGGCCCGGCAACTCACCTTCGATCTGGCCGCGCGGCCCGCTTTGGGGCGGGGGGATTTCTTTGTCTCCGAAGCCAATGCCCTGGCACTGGCCCGGCTCGACGCCTCCGCCACCTGGCCCAACGGCAAACTGGTGCTCACCGGCCCCGAGGGTGCCGGCAAGACCCATCTCGCCCATGTCTGGGCCGGCGACAGCGGCGCCGCCATGGTGGAGCTGGACGACCTGCCCGGCCTTGCCATCGGCGAGATCGCGAGCCCCATCGTGGTCGAGGATGCCGACCGGCTTGGCCGCGCGGCCGAGACCCCGCTCTTTCATCTGCACAACCATCTGGCGGCCCACGGCCTGCCGCTTCTGCTGACCGCCGAACGCGCACCCAGCCGCTGGGACATCGCCCTGCCCGATCTGCGCTCCCGGCTCGAAGCGGCCGAGATCGCGCGCATTTCCGCCCCCGATGACGCCCTGCTGGCGGCCGTCCTGATGAAGCTTTTCGCCGATCGTCAGATCACCGTGGCGCCCGCGATCATCTCCTGGCTCACCACCCGGATGGACCGCTCCTTTGCCGAAGCCCGGCGCATCGTGACCGAACTTGACGCGCGCGCCCTGGCCGAGGGCCGCAAGGTCACCCGCGATCTGGCGGCGGCTGTCCTGCACGACCGGCCAGATGACGCTTCATAAGCGTCATTCTCCTGTCACAAAGCCTGCTATAACCAAGATCATGAACGCCGTTACCGATTTTCTGACCGCCCCCATTCCCGAGCCCAAGGAATTGTCTGAAAAGGATTTTTCCGGGCCCGACCGCTTCATGAATCGGGAGCTGTCCTGGCTTGCCTTCAACTGGCGGGTGCTGGAGGAATCGGAAAACCCGCGCGTCCCGCTGCTGGAACGTCTGCGCTTCCTGTCGATCTCGGCGGCCAATCTCGACGAATTCTACACCGTCCGCGTGGCAGGCCTGCGCGAACTGGTCCGCGAAGGCAACGCGATGCCTGCGGCCGACGGGCTGACCCCCATCGAACAACTGAAGCTGATCGACACCGACGCCCGCGCGCTGCAGGAACGCCAGCAGGTGGTCTGGAAAGCGCTGACCGACGAAATGGACGCGGCCGGCATCACCATCGTGAAACCCGAAAGCCTCGACGCCGCCGACCGCAATCATCTCGATCATTTCTTCCTCACCCAGGTCTTTCCGATCCTGTCGCCGCTGGCCATCGACCCGGCGCATCCCTTCCCCTTCATCGCCAATGAAGGCTACTCGCTGGCACTCGAACTCCAGCGCAAGACCGACAAGCGGTCCCTGCGCGCGCTGCTGCCCGTCCCGGCCCAGGTGCCACGTTTCGTGGCGCTGCCCGCGCCCGAGGGCAAGCACCGGTTCCTGCCGCTCGAAGAGGTGCTGCTCCTGCATATCGACCGGCTCTTCCCCGGCTATGCGGTCACCGGCCATTGTTCCTTCCGGGTGCTGCGCGACAGCGATCTGGAGCTGGAAGACGAAGCCGAAGACCTGGTGCGCGAATTCGAAGTGGCCCTGAAACGGCGCCGTCGCGGCGAAGTGGTGCGCCTGACGATCTCCGCCAATGCGCCCAAGAAACTGCGCCGGATGATCATGGACGAATTGCAGATCACCGAGGTGGAGGTGGTCGAACTGCCCGGCATGCTGGGTCTGGCGGCGCTGAAGCAACTGGTGCTCGACGACCGTCCCGACCTCCTGTGGCCCCCCTTCCAGCCCCGCGTGCCCGAGCGCGTGCAGGACCACGATGGCGACATGTTCGATGCGATCCGGCAAAAGGACATGTTGCTGCACCATCCTTATGAGACCTTCGACATGGTGGTGCGGTTCCTCAACCAGGCCGCCCGCGATCCGAATGTGGTGGCGATCAAACAGACGCTCTACCGCACCTCGCGCGACAGCCCGATCGTCGATGCGCTTTGCGAGGCGGCCGAGGATGGCAAATCGGTCACCGCCTTTGTCGAGTTGAAGGCCCGGTTCGACGAAGCCGCCAATATCCGCCAGTCGCGGCGTCTGGAACGGGCGGGCGCGACGGTGGTCTACGGCTTCCTGAACTACAAGACCCACGCCAAGATCAGCACCGTGGTCCGGCGCGAAGGCGGCGAACTGGCCACCTACACCCATTTCGGCACCGGGAATTACCACCCGATCACCGCCAAGATCTACACCGACCTGTCGCTTTTCACTTGCGACAAGGCGCTGGGTCGCGATGCGACCAAGGTGTTCAACTATCTCTCGGGATACGCCCAGCCCGAAGGCATGGAAAACCTGTCGATCTCGCCCCTGGAGATGAAGAACACCCTTCTGCGACGGATCGCCGAAGAAGCCGAACATGCGCTCGACGGGCGCCCGGCGATGATCTGGGCCAAGATGAATTCGCTCATCGAACCCGACGTGATCGACGCGCTCTACCTCGCCTCTCAGGCAGGTGTGCAGATCGATCTGGTGATCCGGGGCATCTGCGGGCTGCGCCCCGGCGTGAAAGGGCTCTCCGAGAACATCCGGGTAAAATCCGTTGTGGGCCGGTTCCTCGAACACAGCCGGATCGTCTGTTTCGGCGGCGGCCACGGCCTGCCCCACAAGAAGGCGCGGGTCTATATCTCGTCCGCCGACTGGATGGGGCGCAACCTGAACCGCCGGGTCGAAACCCTGGTCGAATGCACCAATCCCACCGTAAAGGCACAGATTGTCAGCCAGATTCTGGCCGCCAACCTGGCCGATGTGGCGCAAAGCTGGATCCTCGGCCCCGATGGCAGCTACACCCGCGCCGAGGCGCCCCAGGGTGAAACCGCCTTCTCATGCCACCGGTTTTTCATGGAAAATCCGTCGCTTTCGGGGCGCGGCTCAGCCGGAGCAAGTGACGTCCCGGCGCTCACCCATTCCGAGGATTGAAGGACGCGCCCTTGCGTTGTAGGCGCCTGCCGGCAATGATTGATGCGGTTGGGTCGAGAGACGAAGATGGACGGAACACCCTCTGGCGACACCCGGGATTGGGGGCCCTTCGGGCGCCCGCTGTTCGATGATCCGAAAGCCCGTGCGCTGTCGCGCGTGGGCGTGGTCGATGTGGGCTCGAACTCGGTCCGGATGGTGGTGTTCAACGGCGCCGCCCGCTCGCCGGCCTATTTCTTCAATGAAAAGGTCATGGCCGGTCTCGGCACCGGCATGGCCGAAACCGGTCGGCTGAATCCAAAAGGCCGGGAACGCGCGCTCGCCGCACTCAAACGCTTCACCGCCTTGGCCGAAGGCATGGGCCTGCCGCCGCTGACCGCGGTCGCCACAGCGGCGGTGCGCGAGGCGGAAGACGGACCCGAATTTGCCGAAGAAGTGCTGCGCGAAACCGGTCTCAACCTCTTTGTCATCGACGGCGAGGAAGAAGCGCGGCTCTCGGCTCAGGGCGTCCTGCTGGGCTGGCCGGGCGCCTATGGGCTGGTCTGCGACATCGGCGGGTCGTCCATGGAACTGGCCGAACTGCGCGAGGGCGAGGTGCACAAGCGCCTCTCGTCGAAACTCGGCCCCCAGCGGCTCAAGACCGTCAAGGGCGGCAAGGCCGGGCTCAAGGCCCATCTGAAACGCGAAGTGGCCGCCTTGGCCGAGGTCATGGGCGAACAGCGCGACCGGCTGTTTCTGGTCGGCGGCTCCTGGCGCGCCATCGCCCGGATCGACATGGACCGGCGCGGCTATCCTTTGGCCGTCCTTCACGAATACCGGATGAGCCGCAAGGCGCTCTACGCCACCATCGCCTATATCGAAGAAAACGATCCCGCCGACCTGCGGGCCCGCACGGGCCTTTCGGAAAGCCGGATGGCGCTGGTGCCGCTCGCGGCTCAGGTGCTGAAATACCTGGTGCGCGAATTCAAACCCCGCGACATCGCGGTCTCCAGCTACGGCATCCGCGAGGGCATGCTCTATGAGCAGATGCCGCAGGAATTGCGCGACCGCGATCCGCTGATCGAGGCCTGCCGCTTTGCCGAATACAAGGATGCCCGCATGCCCGGGTTCGGGCGGCGGCTTTTCGAATTCGTCCAGCCGCTCTTTGCCGCGAAGGGTGGCATCGACCGGCGTCTGATCAAGGCCGCCTGCCTTCTCCATGACGTGTCCTGGCGCGCCCATCCCGACTACCGCCACGAGGTCTGTTTCGACGAGGCGACCCGCGCCAATCTGGGCGGCATGACCCATCAGGAACGGGTGTTCCTCGGCGTCGCCCTCTTGCATCGCTACAAGAACAACCGCACGGATTCCCCCTTCGAGCCGCTCTTTGAACTGCTTGACGACACCGCGCTGCAAAAGGCCGAAATCCTCGGCAAGGCGATGCGGTTCGGCGCCATGCTGACCGCCTCGGAAGACGAAAAAATGGGCAGCCTGCGCTTCTTCCCCAAGAAAAAGGCGCTGGAATTGCGCCTCGCCCCGGGCACCCGCGATCTCTATGGCGAAGTGGCCGAATCGCGGCTCAAGGCCCTGGCCGATGCGCTGGATGTGAAGGATCTGGTGGTCAAAGGGCGTTAAAGCTCCACCTCGCCGCCTTCACCGACCTGAGGTTCGCCGGGCTGACGTTTGCGAATGATGATGTCGCCGTTCGGCATGACCTCGGGCGGATGATAGCCGGGAAACTCGTCCAGCAGCCCCTCCAGCCCTTCGATGGCGGGATCCATCTCCTGGATCAGCCCGCGCATGAACAGCCTGAGCGCCTCGCTCATCAGGTCACGCCCCGCCTCCTCCTCTGCCAAGGCAGGAGCAGCGGCCCCGAGGGCCAGAGAGAGGGCAAGCACACGGATCATGCCCCGATTATACCACGGGTCTTTCTTCCTGTCTCAAATACCTTCGGGGGAGCGCGAGGGGGCCGACAGCCCCCTCTCCCGCGTCAGCGGATCACACGCCCAGACAATAGCGCATCACCGCCTTCTGGGCATGGAGCCGGTTTTCCGCCTCGTCGAAGATCACCGAATGGGGCCCGTCCATCACCTCGTTGGTGGCTTCCTCGCCGCGATGGGCGGGCAGGCAATGCATGAAAAGCGCATCCGGCTTGGCATGAGACATCAATTCGGCATTCACCTGATAGGGGCCAAGCTGGTTGTGGCGCCGTTCGCGGGTGCTCAGGCTGTCATGCATCGACACCCAGGTGTCAGCGACCACCAGATCGGCGTCCTTGACGGCCTCGATCGGGTCACGGACCAGCTCGACGGACGCGCCCTGACTGCGAGCCAGATCGACGAATTCCTTTTCCGGATCAAGCGGTTGCGGCCCGGTCACCACCATATCGAAGCCGAACGCTCCGGCGGCGTGAAGGAACGACGCACAGACATTGTTGCCGTCCCCGACCCAGACCACCTTCTTGCCCGCGATCGGCCCGCGATGTTCCTCATAGGTCATCACATCGGCCATGATCTGGCAGGGGTGGGAGCGGTTCGTCAGCCCGTTGATCACTGGCACACTGGCGTGTTCGGCCAATTCCAGAAGGCTCTCCTCCTCGAAGGTCCGGATCATGATCAGATCGACAAAACGCGACAGCACCTGGGCGGTGTCGGCAATCGTCTCACCATGCCCCAACTGCATCTCACTGCCGGTCAGCACCAAGGTCTCGCCACCCATCTGGCGCACGCCAACATCAAAAGACACCCGGGTCCGGGTCGAGGGCTTTTCGAAAATCAGCGCGACCATATGGCCGTTGAGCGGGGTTTCGGCGTCTTTCACGCCTTTGAGTTGGCCCGCGCGGGCGTCCTTCATCGCGCGGGCCTGATCGAGAATGCTCCTGAGTGCTGCGGGGTCGGTTTTGTGGATGTCGAGAAAATGGTTCATCGGGCTTGGCCTTTTCAGGTCAGGAATTGCGTATTTGAGAAAGGGTGAAGATCAGGCGAGGCTGCGCGCAGCAGCGGCGAGCCGCGTGATCCCTTCCTCGATGTCGGCCTCGGTGACGGTCAGCGCCGGAAGCAGGCGGATCACATTGTCGCCTGCGGGCACGGTGATCACGCCCGCCTCATAGCCGGCCTTGACCACATCGGCGTTCACCGCCTTGCACTTGATCCCCAGCATCAGCCCGGCACCGCGCACGCTGTCGAAGACGTCGGGGAATTCGGCGATCAGCCCTTCCAACTTCTGGCGCAACAGGCCTGCCTTGCGGTTCACCTCCGCCAGAAAGGCGTCATTGGCCACTTCCTTCATCACCGCGTTGCCGACAGCACAAGCCAGAGGATTGCCGCCATAGGTCGAGCCATGGGTGCCGAGGCCCATGCCGGCGGCCGCCGTTTCGGTGGCCAGCACCGCGCCCAGGGGAAAACCGCCACCAATGCCCTTGGCGACCATCATGATATCAGGCGTCACGCACGACCATTCATGGGCGAAAAGCTTGCCAGTCCGGCCCATGCCGCATTGCACCTCGTCAAAGATCAAAAGCGTGCCGGTGGCATCACAGATCTCGCGCAGCCCCTTCAGATAGGCGTCATCCGTGGGCAGGATGCCGCCCTCACCCTGCACCGGCTCGATGATAATCGCGGCGGTCTGATCAGTGACAGCGGCGCGGACCGCGTCGAGATCACCGAAGGGGACTTGCGAGAAACCTTCAGGCATCGGCCCGAACCCTTTGACCATCTTCTCGGCGCCCGAGGCGGCGATGGCCGCAGTCGACCGGCCATGGAAACACCCCTCAAAGGCGATGATGCCAAACCGGCTCACCTCGCCTTTGTCATACCAGTATTTCCGCGCCATCTTGATCGCCAGTTCGGCAGCCTCGGTGCCGGAATTGGTGAAAAACACCGTATCGGCAAAACTCGCCGCCACCAGCCGATCCGCCAGTTCCTGCTGGCCGGGGATCTCGTAGAGGTTCGAGACATGCCAGAGCTTCCCGGCCTGTTCGGTGAGGGCCTCGGTCAGCACCGGGTTCGCATGGCCCAGAAGCGTCACCGCAATGCCCGAGCCGAGATCCAGATAACGTCGCCCGTCCGCGCTCTCCAGCCAGCAGCCTTCGCCTTTGATGAAGTTCAGAGGGGCGCGCGCATAGGTGGGCAGAACGGACGAAATCATGGCGTTTTCCTTATGACAGGAGGCAGAGGTGCCAGCCGGGGCTGGGCAAGTCAATGCAATGGGAAAGGTGGACGTGCGGGATCGGACGCTGAATCAGCGTCGGCGTCGGAGCGCGGGGATCGAAAAACACGTCATTGCGCGCTGTCTAGGCCTGCGCCACGCAAAAGGAAAGCAGTTTTTCAAGCCACGAGCGCGATCAGCACCACAACGGCAAGGCTCATTTCAAAAAGGCGCATCTTTGGTCTCTCACACCAGGGAATGCGGGGAGATGACCGGTCAATGAAGGCCGCCTCACGGCGCGCCCGCGCCTTGGGGGGGAATTTCCGTGACTTTTCTGTGGTGAATCGCGCTCAATCGGCCAAGTTCCCTTGTATCGCCCGCCCGCGTGACTAAAATAGGGGCTTGCAGGAAAAAGAGGCAGCACCCCCATGTCGTGGACGGACGAACGCGTAGAGACATTGAAGAAGATGTGGTCGGAAGGCCAGTCGGCCAGCCAGATCGCCAAGGAGCTGGGTGGTGTCACCCGCAATGCGGTGATCGGCAAGGTGCATCGTCTGGGTCTGTCGAACCGCGCCGGTGCCTCGGCACCCGCGCCCGAAAAGAAACCCGCGAAAGCGCCCGCCGCGGCCGCCCCGGCCCCCAAGGCCAAGAAACCGGCAACCAAGCCCGAGGAAAAGGTGGTCGAGGTGACGGTCACGCCCCGCAAACCCATCGTGCCTGCCGGTCAGCCCCTGCCGCCCCAGCCCTCGGCCAATGAAATCAGCCCCGAAGCCCTCGCCACCGTGCGCGAAGTGGAAAAGGGTGCCAAGAAGATTTCCCTTATGGAACTGACCGAACGGACCTGCAAATGGCCGATCGGTGATCCGGCAACCGAGGATTTCTGGTTCTGCGGTCTCGCCGTGCAGCAGGGCAAGCCTTATTGCGAGGCCCATGTGGGCGTGGCCTTCCAGCCGATGTCGAACCGGCGCGACCGGCGCCGCTGAGCCAAAACCAAATCCCGGAGCGTGACATGAGCCTGACCGACATCGTCGATTTGGGGACGTTTCCCATTGCCGACCCGGGTTTTCGCGCCACCTGCAAGACGGAATTCGACAAGGACGGCGTGCTGGTCATGCCCGGCTTTGTCCGCCCCGCCGCCATCACGGCAATCCGCGACGAAGGCGAGGCCAACCGCGACAAGGTCTACGGAAAGACCGAACAGCACAATGTCTATCTCAGCCAACCGGACCCGGAATTCCCGGGCGATCACCCCCGCAACCGGCTGGTGACCTCATCGAAGGGCTGTCTCACCGACGATCAGATCCCCAGCACCTCGGCCCTGCGCGCACTCTATGACGATCCGACCTTCCGCAGCTTTCTCTGCGATGTGCTGGGCGAGGCGGAATTGCACGCCTATGCCGACCCGCTGTCGTCGATCAATTTGCATTTCCACGAGAAAGGCCAGGAGCTGGGCTGGCATTTCGACAATTCGTCCTTTTCCATCACCCTGATGGTGCAGCCTCCGCAAGCGGGCGGTCAGTTCGAATATGTGACGGCCGTGCGCGATGCGGACACCGGCGAAATGGGGTTTGACCATGTGGCCGAGATCCTCGACGGCACGGCCCCGGTCAACACCATGGAAGCCGAGGCGGGCACGCTGATCTTTTTCCGCGGCCGCAACGCCCTGCATCGGGTTGCGCCCAACGGGGGCGAGTGCACCCGGATGCTGGCGGTGCTGGCCTATAATGCGGAACCGGGCGTGTCGCTCTCGGAATCCGCGCGGATGACCTTTTACGGGCGGCTGAACTAGGCGGTTTGCGCCGCAGGCCCGAACCCGCTATGCCGCGCCCATGAGCAACCCACCCGATCTGCGCCCCGATCTGGCCCGTGCCAGTGTTCCCAATGACGCCCGCAAGGGCCAGCCGACCATTGGCATGGTCTCGCTCGGCTGCCCCAAGGCGCTCGTTGACAGTGAACGCATCCTGACGCGGCTGCGGGCCGAGGGCTATGCGATCTCCCCCGATTATGGCGGCGCCGATGCGGTGATCGTGAACACCTGTGGCTTTCTCGACAGCGCCAAGGCGGAAAGCCTCGACGCGATCGGCGAGGCGATCGAGGAAAACGGCAAGGTGATCGTCACCGGCTGTCTGGGCGCGGAAGAGGATTACATCACCGGCGCACATCCCAAGGTGCTCGCCGTCACCGGCCCCCATCAATATGAGCAGGTTCTGGATGCGGTCCATGGCGCGGTCCCCCCCGCCCCCGATCCGTTCATTGACCTTTTGCCACCTCAGGGGGTCAAACTGACCCCGAGACACTACAGTTACTTGAAGATTTCCGAGGGCTGCAACCATTCCTGCAAGTTCTGCATCATCCCGGACATGCGCGGAAAACTCGCCTCCCGCCCCGCCCGCGCGGTGCTGCGCGAGGCCGAAAAACTGGTCGAAAACGGCGTCAAGGAACTCCTGGTCATCAGCCAGGACACCTCGGCCTATGGCACCGACTGGAAGGGGCGCGAGACGAAATTCCCGATCCTCGATCTGGCCCGCGATCTGGGGTCGCTCGGGGCCTGGGTCCGGATGCATTACGTCTACCCCTACCCCCATGTGCGCGACCTGATCCCGGTGATGGCCGAGGGTCTGGTGCTGCCCTATCTCGACGTGCCGTTCCAGCACGCCCATCCGGATACGCTCAAACGCATGGCGCGCCCTGCGGCGGCGGAAAAGACGCTGGATGAAATCCGCGCCTGGCGCGCCGCCTGCCCCGAAATCGTGCTGCGCTCCACTTTCATCGTCGGCTATCCCGGTGAAACGGAAGAGGAATTCCAGACCCTGCTGGATTGGCTCGACGAGGCGCAGCTCGACCGGGTCGGCTGTTTCCAATACGAAAATGTCGATGGCGCCCGCTCCAACGCCCTGCCCGATCATGTGCCTGCGGAGGTGAAGGAAGAGCGATGGGCGCGGTTCATGGAAAAGGCCCAGGCCATTTCCGAAGCCAAGCTGGCCGCCAAAGTGGCTCAGGTGATGCAGGTGATCGTCGATGAGGTCGATGATGAGGCCGCCACCTGCCGGACCATGGCCGATGCGCCCGAGATCGACGGAAATCTCTTTATCGATGAAGGGTTTGACCACCTCAAACCCGGTGACATGGTCACCGTCGAGGTGGATGAAGCGGGCGAATACGATCTCTGGGGCCGGATCGCGGAAGGCTGAGACTCAATCCAACTCGGTCCAGGGCCAGGGCTTCACATTGCTCGCCGCCGTCTGATAGCGCGCGGCCTTCGCGACCCAGACCCCCAGATCGGTGCCGAACTCCGCCAGCCGTTCATTCGGCGCCTTCGAGATCACCATGATCACGAACTGGATTACCGTCACCACTCCCAGCACGGTCTGCGCAAAGGAGATCATCACCGCGATGATCAGCATGAAAATCAGCCGCATCACCAGGCTGTCAGCCTCGTCGGGTTCGAATTGCTCGCCGTGAATGCGGCCGTCGATCTTGTCCGGATCTTCCATCCCGTGCCCTCGCGTCACTCCCCGCCTAACCTAACCATCCAATCGGCACCCGCAAGGATTGTTCTCGGTCGCGCTTCCCCCTAATTTGGGCAAACTTCAGCGGAGACCCGATGTGCCGTTCCAGAAAATTCAACCCGAGAAACTCTCCCAATCGGTGGTGCGCCAGATCGAGCTTCTGATCCTGCAGGGCATCCTGCGCCCGGGCGAACGGCTGCCGTCCGAACGGGAGCTTTCCGAGCGGTTCGGCGTCTCCCGCCCCTCCCTGCGCGAAGCGGTGGCCGACCTGCAGGCGGCGGGCCTGCTGACCTCGCGCGCCAATGCGGGGATCTTTGTTGCCGATGTGCTGGGCTCGGGCTTCTCGCCCGCCCTGACAGAATTGTTCGCCCGCCATGACGCAGCCCTTTTCGACTATCTCGACTTTCGCCGCGACATGGAGGGGCTTGCCGCCGAACGGGCCGCGCGACTGGGTTCGGACACCGATCTGGCGGTGGTCAACGCGGTGTTCGAGCGGATGGAAGCCGCCCATGGCAAACGCGACCCCTCCGACGAGGCGGCGATTGATGCCGAATTTCACCTCTCCATCATCGAAGCGAGCCACAATGTGGTGATGCTGCACATGATGCGGACCATGTACCAGCTTCTGCGCGACGGGGTGTTCTACAACCGCCAGATCATGTTCCGCCAGCGCACCACCCGGGCGACCCTTCTTGATCAGCATCGCGCGATCAACACCGCCCTGCAGGCCCGGGACGGCCACGCCGCCCGCGCGGCCGTGGAGGCGCATATGGATTTCATCCGTGCCGCCCTGACCGATCACCGCAAGGCAGAGGCCAACGAACAGGTCGCGCGCCAGCGGCTGGAGCACGAAGAGAAGCTGCGGAAATAGCGACGGGGTCAGCGCGCGTCGTAGACCTCCCGCCGCAACACTTCGATCTGTACCCCTTCGCAACCGGTCTCAAGCAATTGCCGCACCCGAAGCGGCCGATGGGCCATGGCCGAGCGCACCAGCGGGCTGAGCACCCTGCGGCGGCGCAGGAGCGGCGCCACATTGTGCCCTTCGCCCGCCAGGATGAAATGATTGAGCCCCGGGGGCGTCGGAAAGCGCCGCCAATGCACCGCCTCCTTCGGATCATCGCCGTGAAAGACGTAATATTGCGTCTCCGGCTGATTGAGCGCGCCCACATCCCGGTGCGGCCAGGCCTTGATCCGCCTGCGATAGAAGATCCAGCGCTCCTCCTCCGGTACAAGCGCGGGATCGGCCGAGAATTGCGGCGCAAAGGCGATCACCGTGCGCAGCGGCATCAGCTCGGCCAGCCGGATCGCCGCAAAGCCGCCCATGCTGTTTCCCAAGGCGGTGACATCGGAAATCCCGTGCCGGTCTCTGTAAGATGTGATCACCTCCATCATCGCCTCGGCCAGCCCCGGGGCGTTCATCCAGCTGCGGGTCGGGTCGGAGATCAGCAGAACGTGGTTTTCGCCCTTGTTGAAGGCGGTGCCGATGAACTCGGGCGGTGGCACCTTGACGCGCCCGCGCGCGACACCGGCCAGCGACACCACCAGCGACGTGCCGCGCCCCGCCATGGCATCCACGACCAGCGGCCCGGTGCCCGACAGGCGCTCCATCTCGCCCTGATGGTCTGACAAGGGTTTCGACGGCATCGACCGGCCTCTCCTCTCCTCACGGCCCGGCCCGGCCTTGGGAGGGCTGGCCCTGAGGGGTGCGTGTGTCGCACCAGAGCTAGCAGAGGAAGGTTACCCGGCGGTCAATGTCTCAACCAACGCCTGCAACCCTTTGAGATATCTCTCATTCTTGAGTGCTCCCGCCTCATCGAACGCCTCAAACGCACTGGCCACCAGCACTTCGGGCCCGGTGATCAGCCGTGGCTGAAAGGGCGTCATGGCCAGCCGCAGCGCGTATTGCGCCCGCGCGCCACCGGTGCGCCCCGCCGCCGCCGAAACGATCGCCACGGGTTTCTCCGCCCAGGGGTTGCCCTCGCCCCGGCTCGCCCAGTCCAGTGCGTTCTTCAGCACGCCGGAAAAACTCTGGTTGTATTCCGGGGTCGCAATCAGAACCGCATCCGCCGCCGCGATCTGATCCTTCAGCTTTTGCGCGGCCTCCGGCAGGCCCGAAGCCGCTTCCAGATCGCCATCATAAAGCGGCATGTTCAGATCGGCATGTTCCGACGTGCCGCTGTGCAGGCCCGCCGCCACGTTCAGAAGTTTCCGGTTGAAGGAGTCCCGGCGCAGGGCGCCACAGATCAAAAGCAGATGTGTCATGGCGCGAAACTAGATCACCGGCGCCCGGGCGCAAGCTTGATTGCGCCAGGTCCGAGTCGTTCACAAGACAGGGCGTGTCGCTGCACCCGATATCCGAGCGACCGGGGCATCAACGTAGCGGCCTGGCACGGGGCAGCCGTCGGACCTGACCGCCTGCACACTCGCGCTTGAAAATATATAATTTCTATACCATATTCACCCATGAAGTTCGAATACGACACGGACAAAAGCGCATCGAACCTGCTGAAACACGGGATCGACTTCGAGGCGGCGCAGTTGCTTTGGGATGATCCGGCATTGCTTGAGGCTCCGGCGAAAACAGATGGCGAGCCGCGGGTCATCTCGATCGGCCGGATCGGGGCGAGGCACTGGGCAGCGATCTGGACATGGCGCAATGGTGTTGTGCGGATCATTTCGGTGCGGCGGGCCCGAAGAGAGGAGATCAGTCTGTATGAAAACCACTGAATTCGATGAAAAATTTGACGCCGACGGTTCTGTCAGTGACGCCATCGACTGGTCGAAAGCGCGGCGCCCGAACACCGAGCTCAAGCGCGTCAATGTCGATTTCCCCACCTGGGTGGTCGAGGGGCTGGACCGGCAGGCGCGGCATCTGGGTGTCACCCGGCAATCGCTGATCAAGATGTGGATCGCCGAACGGCTGGAATGACATCCGCTGATTTGGGAATGTGGCCATTCCGGGGTAGACTGCCCCCATGACCAGCCTTGCGCGCCTCTCCCCCCTTCCCCTGCCGACCAGCCTGTCGGAGAAGAAACCGCCCGTGCCGAAACCCGATTGGCCGCTGATGGGAGACGTGGCCACCTGCCGCGCAGGCGTGCCCGAAGCGCTCATCCTCTGGCGAAAGGCGCGCGGAGAAACGCCCCCGCAGCCCGAACGTTAAAACCCGTCTTCGCCGCCGCCCTGCCAGTTTTGCGCCAGGTCCGAGAACCGGGTGAAGCGGCCCTCAAAGGCCAGATCAACGGTGCCGATGGGGCCGTGCCGCTGCTTGCCGATGATCACCTCGGCACGACCATGGAGCCGCTCCATCTCTTCCTGCCATTTGCCCATGGCTTCGAGATCGTGATCGCCCGGCTTTTCCCGTTCCTTGTAATATTCCTCGCGGAACACGAACATCACCACATCCGCATCCTGCTCGATCGAGCCCGATTCCCGCAGGTCCGACAACTGCGGGCGCTTGTCCTCCCGACTTTCCACCTGACGCGACAGCTGCGAAAGCGCGATGACCGGAATATCCAATTCCTTCGCAATCGCCTTCAAGCCTTGGGTGATTTCCGAGACCTCGTTCACCCGGCTGTCTTTGGCCGAGGCCGGGCGCACAAGCTGGAGGTAATCCACGATCAGCACGTCAAGCCCGTGTTCCCGCTTCAAGCGCCGCGCCCGGGCGGCAAGCTGCGAGATCGGCAAGGCGGGCGTGTCATCGATATAAAGCGGGCAGGCTTCCAGCGTCTTTGCGGCATCCACGAAACGGCGGAACTCGGTTTCGGTCATGTCGCCGCGCCGGATCTGTTCCGAGGGCACTTCGGCGGCTTCCGACAGCACACGGGCGGCCAGCTGTTCGGCGCTCATCTCAAGCGAATAGAACCCGACCACGCCGCCATCCACCGCGCCTTCATGGCCCTCGGCCGTCACGCCCCGCCGGTAAGCCTTGGCGATGTTGAAGGCGATGTTGGTGGCCAGCGAGGTTTTCCCCATCGAAGGACGCCCCGCAAGGATCAGAAGGTCCGACCGGTGCAACCCGCCCAGTTTCTTATCCATATCACGCAGGCCCGTCGAAACACCGGCCAGACCGCCATCCCGCTGATAGGCGGCATTGGCGACGTTGACCGCGTCCGTCACGGCACGCAGGAAGCTCTGGAACCCCGAGGAGGTCGAGCCCTGCTCGCCAAGTTTGTAGAGTGCCTGTTCGGCGGCGACGATCTGCTCCTTGGGCTCGTTGGCCACATCGACCTTGGCGGCCTGTGCGGTGATCTCCTGACCCAGTTGCATCAGCTTCCGGCGCACCGACAGATCATAGATCATCTGGGCATAATCGCGGGCGGCAAAGCTGGAAATCGCCGCCCCTGCAAGACGCACCAGATAGGCGGGCCCGCCCAGTTCCTGCAATCCCGGATCGTCTTCGAGAAACGCCTTCAGCGTCACCGGAGAGGCGAGCGCATTCTTGGCGATGCGGCTCGCCGCCACCTCGTAGATCCGGGCGTGCACCGGCTCATAGAAATGGGCCTCGTTGATGACACTGGCGACGCGATCATAGACGTCATTGTTGGTCAGGATCGCGCCCAGCAACTGCTGTTCGGCTTCAATGTTGTGGGGCAGGCTGTCTTCGACATTCTCTGGCCCCACAGGATTGATCTGAGCCGCTTCGCTCATGCCACTGCCCCCACTCTCTGGTCTTGCCCGTTGGCTTCAAGTCATAGCCGGAAGGGGCGGTTGCCGTCCATCTGGATAAGTTGTTAAAAACCTGTGGACAGCGGAAAAACGCCTTCACCTTGCGGCAAACGCCCCCTTCCATACCACATCTTGTAGGGTCTGCGCGAAATTAGTTTTGCCGGGCCTCTTGCCAGCGGCGGGGGTTGCGCAGGAAGGTTTCGACCTCCGACAGCGTCGCTTCGTCGAATTTCTGTCCCACCCGGGCGGCCTCCAGAACGTCCCACCAGGTACACAAATGATGGAGCGTAACCCCGTGATCTGCCAGCCGTTCGGTGGTTTCGGGGAAGATGCCGTAATAGAAGATCACCGCCGTATGGCCGCAGGTCGCGCCGGTCTCGCGGATGGCATCGACGAAGGACAATTTCGAGCCGCCATCGGTGGTGAGATCCTCGATCAAGAGCACCCGCTCGCCCTCGGACATCGCCCCTTCGATTCGCGCGTTGCGGCCATAGCCCTTCGGCTTCTTGCGGACGTAAGTCATCGGCAGTGCAAGCCGCTCGGCCACCAGGGCGGCAAAGGGAATGCCCGCGGTCTCACCGCCGGCGATATTGTCGAAGGCCTCGAAACCGGCGTCGCGCATCACCGTGATGGTGAGGAAATCCATCAGCGTGGTGCGGATGCGCGGATAGGAAATCAGCTTGCGGCAGTCGATATAGGTGGGCGACGGCAGGCCCGAGGCGAGCGTGAAGGGCTCGTCGGCATTGAAATGCACCGCGCCGATTTCCAGAAGCATGTTGGCGGAAAGCCGGGCGATCTCGGCCCGGTCGGGGAAGCTGGTGGGGATCATCTGTACCTCGCCAAGTGTTATGCGGTCAGGCCACGCGCCACTGCACGGGCCGACCCGGATTGAAGACGGTGACGGGGCCTGCGCCGGTCTCGACCGCGTCCGGGATCTCAAGTGCCGCGCCTTTGACCAGCGTGATCTCGTCCTCGTTCTCGGGCAGGCCGTAGAAGGCGGGGCCAAAGCGCGAGGTGAACCCTTCGAGCTTGTCCAGTGCCCCCGCCTCGTCAAAGACCTGCGCGAGGCAGGCCATCGCCACAGGGGCTGTGAAACACCCGGCACAGCCGCAGGCGTTTTCCTTGGTGTCGGTGGCGTGCGGCGCAGAATCGGTGCCAAGGAAGAAGCGCGGATTGCCGGACGTGGCGGCCTCCACCAGCTTGGGCCGGTGCGAGCCGCGTTTCAGGATCGGCAGGCAATAGAAATGGGGCCGGATGCCGCCCACCAGCATGTCGTTCCGATCCAGCATCAGGTGCTGCACGGTGATCGTGGCGGCCAAAGTCTCGTCGCCCGCAGCCGCATAGGCCGCCGCTTCCGCCGTGGTGATATGTTCCATCACCACCCGCAGACCGGGTGTCGCGCGACGCAGCGGGTCAAGCACCTCGTCGATGAACACCGCCTCCCGGTCGAAAATGTCGATCTCCGGCCGGGTCACTTCACCATGGACACAAAGCGGCAGGCCGATTTCGGCCATCACCTCCAAGACGCCGCGCACCTTGTCGAAATCGCGCACGCCGCTTGCCGAATTGGTGGTGGCCCCTGCAGGATAGAGCTTCACCGCCTTGACCAGCCCCGACGCCGCCGCCGCGCGGACATCTTCCGGGTCGGTCGCCTCGGTCAGATAGAGCGTCATCAAGGGCTCGAACGCGCTGCCTTCGGGGCGCGCGGCCAGAATGCGGTCGCGGTAAGCCGCCGCGTCATTGCCGGTCACCACGGGCGGGACCAGATTGGGCATGATGATCGCGCGGGCGAAATGTTCCGCCGAATGGGGCAGCACGCCCTCCATCATCGCACCGTCGCGCAGATGCAGGTGCCAGTCGTCGGGGCGCTTGAGTGTCAGCCGGTCTTGGGTCATGACTGTCTCCTAACGGATGGTGCGCTCAGGGGCCAGAGCCCTTGGCGCCAAGTGAAGGAAAGGAGCGACCATGCTGGTGAGTTTTCTTCTGGGAGCCGCGGCCGGCTGGGGGGCTGGGTTTGCCGAAGACCATGTGCGCCACGGGCTGTGCGCCGCCCTCGGCATCGAACCGGGCGAGGTGAGCGCCATCGAGATGCGCTCAATCACCCTGATCATCGTGCTGTTTGCCGCAGCCCTTCTGTCCTGGATCCTGGGCAGCGGCGGGGCCGTCTCGCTGATGTTCGGTGCTACACTCGGCGTGCTGGTGCCGCGGCTGAAAGAGCTGCTGCGCGCCGCGCGCATGCCCGATTACGACAGCTGAACCGCGGGCTCCCGGACCTCCGCCTCGCGGTGCGCCCGGTCCCCGCGCGACGCCTCCTGCGCGCCCGACAAACGCCGCTCCGCCGCTTCCAGGTGATGCTTGAATCGCGGGATCGCCTGTTCGGCCAGAACCGCACGGCACAATTTGCGGGTCAGCGCCGGACGGTCCTCGTCCAGCACCCGACCCAAGAGCGCGCGCAGATAAGGCACATGGCGCTTGCGGGCCTGCATCAGCCGGGCGAAGCCTGCAGCTGTCAGCCCGCCGCGCGCCGCCGCATCCGCGATGCGCGCGATCAGCCCCATCGCCCGCATATCCGCCTCGATCGCCCCGGCACGTCCGCGCCGATAGGGGAAATGATGCACATTCGCGCCCTGAAACAGGCTCGCATGCATCGCATCCTCCGCCTCGTCCGGGTCGTGCAGGATGTAAGCCGCCTCCGCCGCCTCGACCATCGCCGGCCCATAGCCGTAGCGCGTGGTGAAATCGAGCCGCTTGGTCGAGGGAAAGCGCGTGTCCCAGGCCGCCCGGTCGCGCGCAAGGGTCGCCTGGGGCGCAAGAGCGAGCACAAATGCACCGGGCGCCGCCACGGAATAGGTGCACGCCGCATATCCGCACATGCCAGCCCCGTAGAAGATCACCCGGTCGAAATCGTCGAAGAACCCGTAATCCACCAGCCGGTCGATATAGGCCCAGATCGATCGGTCGCGGAACCAGTCCTGGGCATCGGTGATCAGCGACAGGTGCGACCAGCCCCGGCTGGCGCAGATATCGAAGGCCAGCGGCATGCCCGTGTCACTGACCGAGCGGATGCCGAACAGGGTTTCAAAGGCGACGAACAGCACCTCATGGCCATCCTCGATGAAGACGGCGGAATGATCCTTGGTCAGTTCGGTGAAATAGCCCTCGGCCTCGCCAATGGCGCGCAGCGCCGCCAGCCAGTCCTTGTCTGACAGATCTGTCGATATTGTTGCCCCGGCACCCATGCACTTTTCCCTACAGCATGGCAAATTTAGACATTTTGCGTGCAAGGAAACAAGATGTGGTAGGAATCAATCCACAGCTTTGTGCGAGACGCAGTGTTTCCCGGCCAATTCCCGCCGATTGCACCGCCAATGAAAAAGGGAGGCCGCTGGCCTCCCCTGCCCGATCAGAACGGGATTTCGTCGTCAAGCTCCTGGCTTGGCGCGGGCTGCCCGCCGCCACTGCTGCCGCCGCCATAGCCGCGATCATCGTAGCCGCCCTGATCGCCGCCATAGCTGCCGCCGCCACCACCGTAGCTGCCACCGCCGCCCTGGTTGTCGCCACGGCTGTCAAGCAGGGTCAACTCGCCGCGATAGGGGCGCAGCACCACTTCGGTGGAATAGCGGTCATTTCCGGATTGATCCTGCCATTTGCGGGTTTCCAGCTGGCCTTCGATATAGACCTTGGAGCCCTTCCGCAGATATTGTTCCGCGATGCGCGCGAGCGGTTCGGAGAAGATCGCCACCGAATGCCATTCGGTGCGTTCGCGGCGTTCGCCGGTGTTGCGATCCTTCCAGTTTTCCGAGGTGGCGATGCGCAGGTTGCACACCTTGCCGCCGTTCTGAAAGGTGCGGGTTTCCGGGTCACGCCCCAGATTGCCGACCAGTATGACCTTGTTGACCGAGCCTGCCATATCGTCCTCCAACGAATCTATTTGGTCATACTTACACTCACCAAATCGTGCTTAACAGAGGATGAAGATACCTCAGATGTCGAGTTCGACGGAAACCGGGAAATGATCCGACGCGGTCAGAAGCGCTGTCTGCAATTCAGGCAGAGCGGCGCAATCGGGGTCATCATAGGGATGCCAGATGCGCCAGTTCTGCGCGGCCTCCCGCAGATCGGGCGAGACCATGACATAATCCAGCAGCGCCTCGAGCCAGCGGTCCTTGACCCAGAACCGCGCCGTCGTGGGCGACACACCACCCAGCCGACGCTGCATCAGCGCCTCCGCATGGGGGTCGTAAAGCCGGGGCTCCCCTTCCCCGCCGATGACGATCTCGACGCCGGAGCGACCAAAGAGCTTTTCGTATTCATCCAGCCCCGGGCCGTCGTTGAAATCCCCCAGCACCACCAGCGGATCGCCCGCATCCAGATGATCCTCGACCCGCTCGCGCAGCCAGATGCACTGGGCCAGTTGCTTGCGCCTATTGGCAATGGCGATGCGCATGATCTCGTCGGGCCGTTTCGCCCCGTGGGGGGCCTTCGATTTCGCATGAACCCCGATCATCCGAAACCGGGTGCCACGGGCGGTCTCGATCGCCAGTTCAAGGGGCGGCTTTGACCAGCGCACCCGGTCAAGCTGCGCATCCACGTCAAGATCCAGGTGATATTCCGCATCAAAGGGCGGTGTGCCCTGCGGGTCATGGCGCGCGGTCAGCCTGTCAGGGTCGTAAAGCAGGGTGATCTCCTGCTGGGTGTCATTCACAAACCCCTGCACGGCGTTTCGTGTGCGCAGCCCCATGACCGCGGCGAAATTCTCCAGCGCCCGGGCACCGTCCCGCTTGCGATGGCTGTCGGGCGCCTCGATCACCATCACCGCATCGGCATCGAGCGCGGTGAAAACGATCCCCAGCGCCTCGATCTGTTCGTTGCGTTTCACATCCCGGCGCCCGGACCACCCGCCATCGGACAGTAGCGTGCCCTCATCGTCGAAAAGGTTGGAAAACCATTCGACGTTATAAGTGGCGATCCGCATCAGGCGGCGCTTTCGGAAATCGTTTCCCAGGCGCGGTTGATGGCAATCAGACGTTTTTCGGCCATGCGCACCGCCTCTTCCGGCACGCCACGCGCGATCATCCGATCCGGGTGGCCCTCGCGCACCTGCGCGCGCCAGGCGGCGCGGACTTCGTCAATCGGCGTGCCCGGGTTGAGCCCCAGAACCGCCCAGGGGTCGGGTTCCGCATCGGGCACGAACCGGGCGCGCACCGCCTTGAACTGTGCCTCGGTCAGCCCGAAAATCTCGGCCACCCGCGACAGGAAGTGATCCTCAAGCTCATGATAGTCGCCATCGGCCACGGCGATGTAAAAGAGCCCCTCCATCAGATCGCAAAGCGGCGCCTCGACGGCGGCGAACATGCCCGCGATCCGGCGGGCGTATTCCTCGAACCCGGCCACATCCTGACGGGCCAGGTTGAACACCCGGGCGGCGGCGGCTTCATCTTCGGGCGGGATATGGAAGACCTCGCGGAAAGCCGCGACCTCGTCCCGGGTCACGGTGCCATCGGCCTTGGCCATCTTCGCGCCCAGCGCGATCACCGCGATGGTGAAGCCGACGGAGCGTTCCGGCGGGCTGCGCAGTTTTTCGAATACGGCGGACAGGCCTTCGCCGGAGGCAAGCGCCTGCAACGCTTCGGAGATACGGGTCCAGATCGACATGGGCGCACCTTATGTCTTGGGCGTGTCGGCGTCACCCAACCATTTGCGCATCAACACCAAATCCATCCAACGCCCGAATTTGAAGCCGACTTTCGGCAGCACCGCCACTTTTTCAAAACCCAACCGGGCGTGAAAATCGACACCGCCCGGGTTCTCGCCGCTGACACCGGCCCAGATCGAGCCCATGCCTTGCGCCCGCGCCCGGGCCTCGGCCGCTGCCATCAGGGCGCGCCCAACCCCGCGACCGCGCGCCGCCTCGCTCAGCACGATCGTATGTTCCACCGTGCGCGCATAGCCGATCCCGCGCCGGAACGGCAGGTAGGACACGAACCCCAGCACCTCCCCGCCCTCCTCCGCCACCAGAAAGCACGGCAAATCGCGGATATCGCGATGATACTCCGCCGCCGTCTTTTCCTGCGCGTTGAAGGTGATGGCACTGTCACGAATGACCGGATTCTGGATCGCCATCAGGGCCTCTGCATCCGCGGCCCGCGCCTGCCTTATCTTCACGCGATCACCCGCATCCCTTCCGGGGTCGAGACCGAGGCGATCAGACGTTTCTCGGGGCCTTCCAGCACCGAGACCTCACCGAGATTGTAAAGCGCGGGAAAGGCTTCAAGGAGCGCGGGCGCTTCGGGGTGGAACACATCGAGGCGGGCCAGTCGCAGCCCATGGTCCGGCAGCCGCTTGTTCGGATGCGCGGCACCCTCCCATTCAATAAGCGCGGGCATGGCGCCATCGAAAGGCAGCCGACCATCCTCGGGCACCGCCATCGCCCAGGCCATGTCGCCGCGCGAAAGTTCCATCGGCTCGCCGGTGCCCCCGGGCGCCGCATCCAGCGCCGCATCCAGATCATCGGTGGCACAGATCCAGTTCATGATCCGGGGCGGGCCGTCATAGGCATCGAGGTCGAACCAGCGCGGATAGGCCGGGTTCGGTGCGTCCGGGTCGATGGCGATCACTTCGAGATAGGCGCCGGGACCGAGCGAGACGAGCGTGTTGTGGGTGCCCATGGCGGGATGTTTGCCGCCCGGGGACATTTCCACGCCCAGCACCGCCTCCACATAAGACGTGCCCTCTTCCAGGCTGCGGCAGACCACCGCCAGATGATCGAGTGTCAGGTCAAAACGCATGGGTGAAGTCATGCGGATGTGCCCGGCGACTGCAAGGGCAAATTCAGCCGCGCGCATCCTTGGGCGAGCCCATCACCACATAGGTCGTCAAGGTGTTCACCTGGCTGAGCGTGCCCAACCGGTCCATGTGAAACGCCTTGTAGGACGCAAGATCCGCCACTTCGACACGCAACAGATATTCCACCGTGCCGGTGATGTTGTGACATTCGAGAACCTCGTCCATGGCCGCCACGGCCCGTTCGAAATCCTCCTGAACCGCTTTGGTGTGACCGTTGAGCCCCACGGCCACATAGGCGATGAAATCGCGCCCCATGGCCTTGCGATTGATCACCGCGCGATAGCCTTCGATCACGCCCGAACGTTCCAGTTCCTGCACCCGGCGCAGACAGGCCGAGGGCGAGAGGCCGACGCGGTCGGCCAGATCGATGTTGGAGATCCGACCATCGGCGGAGAGTTCCCGCAATATGTTTTCGTTAATGCGATCCATAGCGGCATATTATTGCGCAACTTATCAGATTTCCACGATAAACCGCACCCCATTGCGCATGATTTGCGCTAATATTGTGCAATGACGCTTGAAACGACCCTCGCCCTTGCGGGCTTCGCCATCGCCACCTCGATCACCCCGGGGCCCAACAACCTGATGCTGATGGCCTCGGGCGCCAATTTCGGCCTGAAACGCTCGGTGCCCCATATGCTGGGGATCAGCCTCGGCCATGGGTTCATGATCGTGCTGATCGGGCTGGGGCTGATCCAGGTGTTCGAGGCCTATCCCCTGCTCCATCAGATCATGCAGGTGCTCTCGGTGGCCTATCTTCTGTTCCTGGCGTGGAAAATCACCCGCGCCGCCGCCCCCGAAGGCCGCGACAGCGAAGGCCGCCCCTTCACCTTCCTACAGGCGGCCGGGTTCCAATGGGTCAATCCCAAGGGCTGGTTCATGGCGCTGACCGCAATCACGGTCTATGCGCCCTCGGAAAGCCTTGCTGCGATCCTCAGCGTCGCGGTGGTCTTCTCGCTGGTGAACCTGCCGTCGATCCTGATCTGGACCTGCCTCGGTCAGGGGGTGCGCCGTTTCCTGACCAGCCCCGGGCGCCTGCGTGCCTTCAACTGGACCATGGCGGCGCTGCTGGTGGCCTCGCTGGCGCTGATCTTCAAACCGGTCTCAGGTTAAGAGCCGCCAGCCCGACCAGAGTGTCGCGAAAACGGTGGTGCCGAAAGCCGCCCACCAGCCGAATGTGGCGAGCGGTTCCCAGAGACGGGCGCCAAGCCAGTGGATCAGGAGCGCCAGTGCGGTGGCAATCCCCATCACGATCACGGTGACCGACCCCAGCACGGTGATGGCGAAGGGCCAGAGCAGGAGGGCCAGCAGCATCTGCAGGGCGGTGTCGCGAACTGCGGTGCTGTCACGCCCAAACGGCACCATCACCGCCAGCACCAGCCCGCCGGGCAGCACCGCATAGATCAGGGCGAGGTTGATCGGAATGAAAGGCTGCGGCGCGAAACCGGGCAGGATCACCACAGCCACGGCCCAGACCAGCCCCAAAATACAGCCGATGATGTTCAGCATCCCCTGCCCCCTGTCTTGTCCCCTTGTCGTCACCCTTTCGCAAGGCTCTTGACTAGCAATATGTCTAGGCAAGGCTGTTTCTATGAACAAGAAGAACGGGTTATCGAGATATCGACGTTTAAAACTGGTTGAGGCCTTCTGCGCCGATCTGACCGCCACCCAGACGGCGGTGATGCTCGGC
>JAOXSD010000162.1 GCA_025800205.1 Silicimonas sp.
CCGTGGCCTATTACATGGGCGTGCCGCTGGAGCGGGGGCGCTGATCCATCGCCGGGCGTCCCAGTTGGGATATGGGCCGCTGCTCCGCCTGCTGACATGTTCGAACCGCCTGCCGGGCCCCGGCCGCCGGAGAAGCGCGGCATTAGGAACAAGGGAAATGCGCCGTGACCGAGGCCAGCGAAACTTATGACTTCATCATCGTCGGGGCCGGATCGGCCGGCTGTGTGCTGGCCAGCCGGTTGACCGAGGATCGCCGCTGCCGGGTGCTGCTGCTTGAGGCCGGCGGGTCCGACATGAACCCCTTCGTCGCGGCCCCGGTGGGCGAAACCCAACTGCTGGGCTCGGCCTACGACTGGGCCTTTCAGAGCGAGCCGGAACCCGAGTTGGGCGGGGCGGTGATGGAACTGGCCCGGGGCCGCTGCCTGGGCGGTTCGTCTTCGATCAACGGGCAGCTGTACTTTCGTGGCCAACCGGCGGATTTCGACGATTGGGCCGCACTTGGCAACACCGGATGGTCGTTCAGCGATGTGCTGCCGCTCTTTCGCCGGATGGAGCGCTGGCAGGGGGGAGAGGATGATTTTCGCGGCGGGCGCGGGCCGGTGCGGACCAGCGAAAGCACCTATCACAACCCGCTGTTCGAGGCTTTCGTGCAGGCAGGAGAGCAGATGGGCCACCGGCGTGTTGTCGATTTCAACGGGGCCGATCCCGAGGGGTTCGGCCATTGCCAGCACACCCATTACCGCTTTCCGGTGCTGCGCTGCTCGACCTCCTATGCTTATCTTCTGAGCGCAAGGTTCAGGCGCAACCTGACGATCCGCAAACATGCCGAGGCCGAGCGGATCCTGTTTGACGGCAAGCGCGCCACGGGTGTGCGCTACCGGCGCAAGGGGCAGGCGGTCACCGTCCATGCCGGGCGCGAGGTTCTGATCTGTGCCGGACCTTACCAGTCACCGAAACTGCTGATGCAATCGGGCATCGGCCCCGCCGCCCATCTGGCCGAATTCGGGATCGACCCGGTGGCCGATCTGCCGGGCGTGGGCGAGAACCTGCAGGATCAGATCGGGTCCTTCGTGCAGCATGAATGCACGCAACCGATCACCTATTTCCGCTATACCAACAAGCTGCGTGCGGCCGGCGCGGTAATGCAATGGCTGTTGCTGGGCCGGGGGGCGCTGACGCTCTTTCCCATGGCGTCGAGCGCGATGTTGCGCTCGGCCCCGGAAGTCCGCCGCCCCGATCTGCAGTTCTACATGTTCCCGGTGGCAGTTAACCCGCACAGCGAAGGCACGTTCGAGCCGCGCTCCCACGCCTATAACATCCACTGGGGGATCATTCATCCCGAGAGTCGCGGCACGGTGCGGCTGAAATCCTCCGACCCTTTCGCCCCGCCCGAGATCCGCAACAACTTCTTTTCTGCCGAGGCGGACAGGGCGCTCAACCGCCGGGCGTTGCGGATCGCGCGCGAAATCCACGCACAGCCGGCGCTTGCCCCCTATCGCGGCGCGGAAGTGGCCCCCGGAGCCGAATGCCAGAGCGACGCCCAGATCGACGCCCATTGCGCCCGGTACTTTGCGAACCATTACCACGCCTCGGGCACCTGCAAGATGGGGGTGGACGATTTCGCGGTGGTCGATCCCGCGTTGAAGGTGCGCGGCGTGGGCCGGCTGCGGGTGATCGACAGTTCGATCATGCCGGTTGTTGTGTCTGGCGGGCTGAACGCGCCGTCGATGATGATCGGCGAAAAGGGCAGCGACTTGCTGCGCGCCCGCTGGAGTTGAGGGGAACAGGGTATGGATGCGATTGATAACTATCTCAGCGACCACGGTATTTCTGCCGAGCAGGTCCGTTTGCTGCGACGTCCGGTGGATCATTGGATCGGTGGCGCTGCAGTACAGCAAGGTGAGCCCCTGCCGGTCTTCGAACCATCGACCGGGGTGCAATTATGCGCGGCGCAGGAGGGCGGGGCCGAGATGGTCGATGCGGCGGTGCGGGCGGCGCAAGCGGCGCTGACCGATCCCGACTGGGCTGGCCTGCGGCCCCTTGACCGGCAGGCGTTGATCCTGAAACTGGCGGATGTTCTGGAGGCCCATGACGAGGAACTGGCGCTGATCGAAAGCGTCGATGTGGGCAAGCCGGTGGCAGTGGCGCAGGAGGTAGACATTGGCGGTTCGCTCGATGTGCTGCGCTATTTCGCCGGGCTCGCCTGCCGCTGCGAGGGCCGGGCGGGGCCAATGGCGGCCTATCCGGCCAGCCATTTCGGCATGACGCTGAAAGCCCCGGTGGGGGTCGTGGGCGCGATCGTGCCGTGGAATTTTCCGCTGCAGACCCTGATCTGGAAAACCGCGGCGGCGCTGGCAGCGGGCTGTACCTTGGTGATCAAGCCCAGCGAGATCACGCCTCTGTCTGCCCTGCGCTTTGCCGAGCTGGCCACGGAGGCGGGGTTCCCCGCCGGGGTGATCAATGTGGTCAACGGCACCGGCCCGGTCACCGGGGTGGCGCTTGTCGCCCATCCGGCCGTGGCCAAGATCACCTTCACCGGATCGACCGAAGCCGGACGGCGGGTCGGGAAGGTGGCAATGGAGAACATGAAACGCGTCACGCTGGAACTGGGCGGCAAGTCGCCGGTGCTGGTGACCGCCCGTGCCGATCTGGACCTAGCGGTCGAGGGTGTGGTGAATGGGATCTTCTTCAACAGCGGACAAGTCTGTGATGCCGGATCGCGGGTGATCGTGCAAAGCGCGATCCACGATGACTTTCTTGCGCGTCTGGTCGAGCGGACG
>JAOXSD010000175.1 GCA_025800205.1 Silicimonas sp.
ACCGACCATTCGATCCGGGCGGTGCTGCTGCGCGGATCGGGGGGCGTGTTTTCCTCGGGCAATGATGTGGGCGGCTTTACCTCGCCGGTGGAAGGCGAACCGGCGCCCGCGCAATTCGTCAAATCGCTGGTGAAGTTCAACAAACCGATCGTCGCCCAGGTCGAAGGCCTCGCCGTCGGCATCGGCGTGACCATGCTGCTCCATTGCGACATCATCTATGCTGCCGAAGACACCAAATTCCGCATGCCCTTCGTCAATCTGGGCGTGGTGCCCGAGGCGGGGTCGTCCTATCTGGTGCCGCGCCTGATGGGGGCGGCGAAGGCTGCCGAACTGTTGCTGCTGGGTCGTCTGTTCTCGGCCGCCGAGGCCGAAAGTCTGGGTCTGGTCGGTACGGTTCTGCCGCAGGCCGAGGTGGCGAGCGCTGCCGAAGCCGCCGCTGCAACTCTGGTCAAGCAACCGCTTGGTGCGATGATGAAATCCCGTGCGCTTCTGCGCAATGTGTCGGGCGAGGCGCTGGACGAACGGATCGAGCTGGAGTTCAAGCAGTTCTTCGAAGGTGTGGCGGGGCCGGAGTTTGCCGAGGCCGCCAGTGCTTTTGCCGAGAAACGCGCACCGGATTTCTCGAAGATCCCGGTCTGACCCGGAGGGGGGCTGGGCGGCTCAGACCAGCGCCATCCACCCCCGCCACTGGCCAGCACCAGCGCCAGACCCCGGTTCATGATCCGCGCCCCGCGCCGGGACCGGACCAACCGGCGCAGCTGTGCCGCCATCGCCACGACAAACCCGGCCGCCACCGCTTCGGCCAGAAAGGTGGTGGCCGTCAGGATCAGATAATCGGGCAGGGTGATCCGGCTGAGATCCAGCACCTCGGGCAGCACCAGCGGAAACAGCACCAGCATATAGGGCGACAGGATGCAGGTGCTGTAGCCCGCCACGATGGACAGGCCCGCACCGACCCCCCGCGCGGCGCAGGCGCCCGACATGTCGAACCCGCCGCGCCAGATGTCCCGGGCGATCCACAGCATATAGGCCAGCAGAAGGTATTTGCTGAAGGACAAAGCATCCGGCGCCTCCGCAAACCACGCATTCAGCCCGAGACAGACGGCGGTGATGAGGGTCAGGCTGCCAAGGGCCGCGCCGAGGGCAAAACCGATGGCGCCCCGGATGTCATGGCTCGCAGCCCGGGTCATCAGCAACAAAAGCATCGGCCCCGGGGCGACAGCAATGGCCACGAGGGTCACGAAATAGGACAGAAGATCCGCAATAGCCATCAGGCGCCCTTGCCGCCTATGTGACTGGCAACTGGCCAAGAAACATTGGAATTCTTGATAAATAAGTTCATGCCCACCCCGATCTCTGGTCAAGATTTCTGATCACAGACAGGCGAAGCGCTCATCTCCCATTTGGGGTGCACCGGGTCAGAAAAAGCCGCGTGCCCGCGTCAAAATCACCCAACGTCCGGGCCGCTCGGTGCTTGACTCACCGGGGCGTTTCGCCGACAAGCGGCAAAACTGGTAAAGTTTTCTTACCAAAAGGAGCAAAGACATGGGCGCGGCCTCTTGCCACAATTTTCAGGATTTCCGCAAACTGGCCCAACGGCGCCTGCCGGGGCCGATTTTCCACTATATCGACGGCGCGGCGGATGATGAGATCACCTATCGCCGCAACACCAGCGCCTTTGACGATGTGGATCTGATCCCCAATGTCCTGAACGGGGTCGAAGAGGTCGACATGAGCGTCGAGGTGATGGGCCAGAAGCTCGACATGCCGATCTACTGCGCCCCCACGGCCCTGCAACGGCTGTTCCACCACGAGGGCGAACGAGCCGTCGGCAAGGCGGCGACCAAATACGGCACCATGTTCGGGGTCTCCTCGCTGGCCACCGTGACGGTGGAGGAAATCGAGAAGATCGCGCCGGGGCCGAAGATGTTCCAGTTCTACTTCCACAAGGATCGCGGGCTGAATGACGCGCTGCTGGAACGGGCGCGGGCGGCGAATTTTCAGGTCATGGCGCTGACCGTGGACACGATCACCGGGGGCAACCGGGAACGCGACCTGCGCACCGGTTTCACCTCGCCGCCGAAGCTCACGCCCGCTTCGCTCTTCAGTTTTGCCACCCATCCCATGTGGGCCTGGAATTTCTTCACCAAGGAGAAGTTCGACATGCCCCATCTGTCGGGCCATGTGAGTGCGGGCACCAACCTCGCTGTCTCGGTCGGCGAATACTTCTCCACCATGCTCGACCAGTCGATGAACTGGAAAGATGCCGAGAAACTCTGCGCCCAGTGGAACGGACAGTTTGCCCTGAAGGGCATCATGTCGGTCGAAGACGCCAAACGCGCCGTCGACATCGGCTGCACCGGGATCATGGTGTCGAACCACGGCGGGCGGCAGCTGGACGGCTCGCGCGCGCCTTTCGACCAGCTGGCCGAGATCTGCGACGCGGTGGGCGACAAAATCGACGTGATCTGCGAAGGCGGCATCCAGCGCGGCACCCATGTGCTGAAGGCGCTTTCGGTGGGCGCCAAGGCCTGTTCGGGCGGGCGGCTTTATCTTTATGCGCTGGCCGGTGCGGGGCAGGCGGGTGTCGAGAAGGCGCTTGGCAACTTCCGCACCGAAATCGAGCGAGATATGAAGCTGATGGGGATCACGAAGCTGGATCAACTGAGCCGCGACAACCTGCGCTGGCGCTGAAACGGAGGGGATCATGGGCCATCTGCCGGACGAGCTGCGCGCAATCGTGGGGCGGCGCCATGTGATCACCTCCAAACGGGGCATGCAGCGCTATTGCAAGGGCTATCGCTCCGGTGGGGGCGAGGCGCTGGCGGTGGTGCGCCCCGGCTCGCTGGTCGAGCAATGGCGGGTGCTCAAGGCCTGTGTTGCCGCCGATGTGGTGGTGATCTTCCAGGCCGCCAACACCGGGCTGACCGAGGGCTCGACCCCTTCGGGCACCTATGAGCGCGACGCGGTGGTGATCAGCACCACCCGGATGGACCGGATTCACATGTTGCGCGACGGCGCTCAGGTCATCGGCCTGCCGGGAGCGACACTTTTCGATCTGGAAAAACAACTCGCCCCCCTGGGCCGTCAGCCCCATTCGGTGATCGGATCCTCCTGCATCGGCGCCTCGATCATGGGCGGCGTGTGCAACAACTCGGGCGGCTCGCTGATCGAACGGGGGCCCTCCTACACGGAAATGTCGGTCTTTGCCCGGATCACCGAGGAGGGCGCGCTGGAACTGGTCAATCACCTCGGGCTGGCACTGGGCGATGACCCCGAGACCATCCTCGGCCGGCTCGACCGGGGCGAGGTGGCCGACAGCGACATCGAACCGTCGAACGCCAAGGGCTCGGACACCGATTACGCCACCCGGGTGCGCGATGTGGAGGCGGACACGCCCGCGCGCTGGAACGCTGACCCCCGCAGGCTGCACGAATCGGCCGGCTGCGCGGGCAAGCTTGCGGTCTTTGCCGTCCGGCTCGACACCTATCCGCAGAACGCCCGCGAACAGGTTTTCTATATCGGCGCCCGCGACACCGAGGTGCTGACGAAGCTGCGCCGTGATGTGCTCAAGACCTTTGCGACCCTGCCGGTTTCGGGCGAATACATGCATGCGGAGGCCTATGATGTCTCGAAACAATACGGCAAGGACACGCTGATTCTGATCGACAAGCTGGGCACCGACCGGCTGCCTCTGATCTTTGCGCTCAAGGGGTGGTTCGACGCCCGGCTGAACCCGATTCCGTTTCTGCCAAAGAACCTCACGGACCGGATGATGCAGGGGCTGATGCGGCTCTGGCCCAACCCGCTGCCGAAGCGGATGGAGGCGTTTCGTGCGCGCTTCGATCACCATCTGATCCTGAAGATGCGCGACGGCGGGATCGACGAGGCGGAGGCCTGGCTGAAGGCCAATCTTGACGGGGAAACGGCGGATTTCTTCGCCTGCGACCCGCGCGAGGGCAAGATTGCGGGGCTGCACCGCTTTGCCGCCGCGGGTGCTGCGGTGCGCTACATGGCGGTCCATGGGACGAAGGTGGCGGATATCCTGGCGCTCGATATCGCCCTGCGGCGCAATGATACCGAATGGTTCGAGGTGCTGCCGCCCGAGATCGACGCCGCCATCGAAAAGAAGCTCTATTACGGGCATTTCTTCTGCCATGTGCTGCATCAGGATTACGTGGTGAAAGCGGGCCACGACCCGGCCGAGATCAAGGCGGCGATGCTGGAGATCCTCGACCGGCGCGGCGCGAAATACCCCGCCGAGCACAATGTGGGTCATCTCTACAAGGCCGAGGAACCGCTGCAGGAGCACTACCGCTGCTGCGATCCGACGAATTCCATGAACCCGGGCATCGGCAAGATGTCGAAACGCCGGAATTACGCCTGAGCCGCACGTCTTTGACATGACATCTGCACAGCCGCAGCGTCACCATGGCACTGGTAAATTCCGGGCCTATATGGCAACCGGAACCCGCCGGGCGAACAGCCCGAACCGGTTGAGGCTTGCAAGGGACATCAGGTGCGCAGCAAATCGACTTTCGTCACGCCGATTCCGACCCAATGGGTCGGACCACTTCTGTTCCGGGGCGGCCCGGTCGAAGGCAAGGTGATGGCCCCGCTTGCGACCTATGAAACCCCGCTCTGGCCCTCGGTGGCGCGCGGTGCGGGCGTCTCCCGCCATGCCGGTGGCATCGGGATCACCCTGGTTGATGAGCGGATGACCCGCTCGATCGCCCTGCGCGCCCGCGACGCGATGGGCGCCCAGGCCGCCTGGCAGCAGATCGCCGCCCGCGAGGCCGAGGTGGCCACCATCGTCGCCTCCACCAGCCGGTTTGCCCGGCTGATCACGCTCAACCGCCAGATCGCGGGCAATCTGCTTTATCTGCGGATCGAATGCGAAACCGGCGATGCGGCCGGTCACAACATGGTGACCAAGGCGGCCGAAGCGGTGCAGAACTGGGTGCTCACTGAATTTCCCGAGCTTGCCTATGCGTCGATCTCCGGCAACCTGTGCACCGACAAGAAACCCTCGGCGGTGAATGGCCTTCTGGGGCGCGGCAAGAATGTGGTGGCGGAGATCGAGATCCCCGGCAAATTGCTGCGCCGGATGCTGCGCACCACGCCCGAGAAAATGGTCCTGCTGAACCACGAGAAGAACTACGTAGGCGGCACCCTGGCCGGATCCTTGCGCAGTGCGAACGCCCATTTCGCCAACATGCTGCTCGCCTTCTATCTGGCCACCGGGCAGGATGCGGCGAATATCGTCGAGGGCTCTCAGGGGTTCGTGCAATGCGAGGCGCGCGGCGAAGACCTCTATTTCGCCTGCACCCTGCCGAACCTGATCATGGGCTCCGTGGGGGCCGGCAAGGGCGGCAGTGAGGTCGACGATGCGCTGGCCCAGATGGGCTGCCGTGCGGAAGGCGCGCCCGGCGAAAATGCCCGGCGTCTGGCGGGGATCTGTGCGGGCGTGGTGCTGTGCGGGGAATTGTCGCTGATGGCCGCCCAGACCAACCCGGGCGAGCTGGTCCGCACCCATATGGAGATGGAACGGTGAGCGGCGCAAAGCGGCCCGACGGGCGCATTGCCGGGCGCAAGCTGGAGCATCTGCGCGCCATGGCGAACGACCCCGAGGTCGAGCGCGCAGGCGGCGGGTTCGAGCGGATCACCCTGACCCACCGGGCGCTTCCCGAATTGGATTTCGACGCGGTGGACACCGCCACGACCTTCCTTGGCAAGGACCTGCGCCTGCCGCTTCTGATCTCTTCGATGACCGGCGGGGCAGATGCGGAAATCCTGACGATCAACCGCAATCTGGCCGAGGCCGCCGAACGCTGTGGCGTGGCCATGGCCGTGGGCTCCCAACGGGTGATGTTCGCCGATCCGGCGGCCGGCGCGAGCTTCGATCTGCGCCCCATCGCGCCCAATGTGCCGCTGATCGGCAATATCGGCGCGGTGCAGCTCAACACCGGGCTGAGCGCGGATGAATGCCGCGCGGCAATTGATGTGCTGGGCGCCGATGGGCTCTATCTCCATCTCAATCCGCTGCAGGAGGCGGTCCAGCCTGAAGGTGACCGCAACTTCGCCGGCCTCACCCGGGCAATCGCCGATCTGCTGCCCACCCTGCCTGTGCCGGTGCTGCTGAAGGAGGTGGGCGCGGGGCTGTCGGTGCCGGATATCGAGCGCGGCTATGGGGCCGGCATCCGCCATTTCGACCTGGCCGGGCGCGGCGGCACCTCCTGGAGCCGGATCGAGTATCACCGCCGCGATGACGACGCGGATGACCTGGGCCTGGTGTTTCAGGACTGGGGCCGGACCACGACAGAGTGTCTTCTTGACGCCGCCCCCCACCTGGCCCAAAAGGCCGATCCGACCACGCTTATTGCCAGCGGGGGCATCAGAAACGGAATCGACATGGCAAAATCTCTGATCCTGGGGGCCGATCTCTGCGGCGTGGCCGGACCACTCCTGAGCGCGGCCCAGATCTCCGCCGATGCGGTGGTCGCCCGGATCGAGAAACTGGCCCGCGAATTCCGCACCGCGATGTTCCTGATGGGCTGTGCGCGGGTCGAAGATTTGAAGAACAACACCGCGTTGATCCGTTCGGGAGCCGCCTTTTGACCCAGCCCATCGGTATAAGTGCCCTGAGTTTCCACACCCCGCACCGCTATGTCGCTCTGGCGACCTTGGCCGAGCATCACGGGATTGATCCTGAGAAATTCTCCCGCGGGATCGGTCAGGACAAGATCGCGCTGCCGGGCCATGACGAAGACGTGGTGACCATGGCCGCCGAAGCCCTGGCGCCGGTCCTCGCGGCCCATGGCACCGATGGGATCGACACGTTGATCTTCGCCACCGAAACCGGGATCGACCAGTCGAAATCCGCCGGCATCTACCTGCACGGTCTGATGAACCTGCCCGCCAACATGCGCCATGTGGAGGTCAAGCAGGCCTGCTATTCCGCCACCGCCGCGCTGCAGATGGCCTGCGCCCATGTGGCCCGCCATCCCGACCGCAAGGTGCTGGTGATCGCCTCCGACGTGGCACGCTACGATCTCGACAGTTCGGGCGAGGCGACCCAGGGGGCCGGCGCCGTGGCGATGCTGGTGGAGGCCGATCCGAAGATCCTTGAAATCGGCACCGTCTCGGGGGTCTTCACCGAAGACATCATGGATTTCTGGCGCCCCAATCACCGTTCGACGCCGATGTTCGACGGCAAATATTCCGCGCTGCGCTATCTCAACGCGCTGGTCGAGGCCTGGCGCGATTATCAGGCCGGTGGCGGGCGCGCCTATGAGGATTTCGCGCGCTTCTGCTATCACCTGCCGTTCTCGCGCATGGGCGACAAGGCCCATCGGCACCTGGCCAAGGAAGTGGGCACCCGCGCCGATGCCGCGGCGGTCACGCCGGGGCTGACCTACAACCGGCAGATCGGCAATTGCTACACTGCCTCGCTCTATCTCGCGCTGATCTCGACCCTCGAGACCGCCGAAGAGGATCTGACCGGCGCCCATCTGGGCCTTTTCAGCTACGGCTCCGGTGCGACGGCGGAATTCTTCGATGCCACAGTCGTGCCGGGCTACCGCGACCACCTGCTGGGCGCCCGCCATGGCGAGATCCTCAAGAGCCGCGCCGCCGTCCCCTATGACGCCTATACCGCGCTCTGGCAAAGCCCGAAGGGCGCCGATGCGGCCCGGGTCGACATGCCCGAGGAGGCGGCAGGCCGGTTCCGTCTCGCCGCCATCGATGATCACAAGCGCATCTATGCCGACCGCGGGGCGTGAAACCCGCGCCCATGCGCCGGGCAAGCTGATCCTGTCGGGCGAGCATTCGGTGCTCTACGGCGCGCCCGCCCTCGCCATGGCCGTGGCGCGCTATACCGAGGTCTGGTTCAAACCCCAGGGCCCCGGCGCCGGGCTGAAGACCGCCTTCGGCAATCTTTCGGGCGGCGCCGACTACCCGCTGAAACTGCTCTCCCAGTTCAAGACCACGCTCGATGCCCGGTTCGATCAATTCGCCCGGGGCGAGCTGGAGGTGAAGGACATTCTCTCCCGACCCGATGATCTGGCGGTCTACACCCTGGCCTCGATGCTGCAGGACGCGCCCGGAGGCGCGGCGGAACTGCCGGGCTTCGGCGCCCGTGGGGGGCTGCCCGCACCCGGACAGCTTGGCAGCCGGTCCGATCTTCCCATCGGGGCCGGCATGGGCTCTTCGGCTGCCGTGGTCGCCGCCGTCACCGTGCTGTTTGAAACCCTGCTCGAGCGGCCCAAGACGCCGGAGGCGCGCGCCGAACGGGTGCGGTTCTGCGAGCGGCTGAAACATGGGCGCGCAGGCCCGATCGATGCGGCCACCGTGGTGCGCGGCGGGCTAGTGCAAGCGGGCGAGGGCGGCATCGAAACCCCGGTCCTGCCTGCGGATCATGGGCTCGCTGCGGGGCGCGGCTGGTACTGGGTGCTCCACGGCCTGCCCGAAAGCGACACCGGCGAATGCGTCGCGGCCGTGCGAGAGACCCATGGCAGCGACACTGGCCTTTGGGCCGAGTTTGACAAGGTGACCCGCGCCCTGATTGCCGCCCTGACCAGCGGTGCCGACCCCGACGGCGCGATCACCGAAAACGCCCGGCTGCTCGACCGGATCGGCGTGGTGCCCGACCCCGCGCGTGCCTTTGTGGCCAAGGTCGAGGCAATGGGCGGCGCGGCCAAGATCTGCGGCGCAGGCAGCATCCGCGGCACGGGCGGGGGCATGATTCTGGTCCATCTCGACGACCCGGGCGCCATGGACCGCCTGATGGCCGACCACCCGGGCAAACCCTGGGCGCCCCTGCGCATGGCGCAGGCCGGCGCCGCTGCCGGAGCCGCCCCGTGATCCGCGCCTCCGCCCCCGGCTCGATCATGATCACCGGCGAACATGCGGTGGTCTATGGTCACCGCGCCATGGTGGCCGCCATCGAACAGCGGGTGCAGGTCTCGCTTGCGCCCCGCAGCGACAGACGCATCCGGATCAGCTCGGAAATCGCCCCGCCGCTTGAGGCATCCCTCGATGGGTTGGCCGAGGGTGGACCCTACCGTTTCGTTCTCGCCGCTTTGGCGCTCTGGCAGGACCGGCTTCCGACCGGCTTCGATCTGGAGATCACCTCCCAGATCGATCCGACCCTGGGCCTCGGCTCCTCGGCGGCCGTCACCATTGCCTGCCTCGCAGCACTTGCCGCCCATGCCGGCGACAGCGCCGATCTCCACGCCCAGGCCCACGGGATCATCCTGCAGATCCAGGGGCGCGGCAGCGGCGCCGATCTGGCCGCAAGCCTCAAGGGCGGTCTGCTCGCCTACCGCGCCCCCCCCGACGGCGCGCATCTTGCGCTGCCCGCGCCGCCCCAATTGAGCCTGCGCTATGCGGGCTACAAGACCCCCACCGCCGAGGTGCTCGCCCAGATCGCCGGGCGGATGACCGGGCGCGAGGCGGAATTCGACGCCCTTTATGGCGAGATGTCGGCAAGCGCCGAAGCCGCCATTGGGGCGGCTACCACATGCGACTGGACGGGTTTTGCCGCCGCGCTCAACCATTATCAGACCCTGATGGAGCGGCTCGGCGTCAGCGATGGGAACCTCGACCGGATCATTGCCGAAGCGCGCCAATCCCCCGGCCTGCAGGCCACCAAGATTTCCGGCTCGGGCCTGGGCGATTGCGTCCTCGCCCTCGGGCCCCCGCCACCGGGCTTTGTCCCGGTCGAACTGGCCCGGGAGGGGCTGATCCTTGATGCGTGACGCGGTGCGAGATCTCATTGATAACGCGATGAAAAGCGCCCGCGCGCCCGAGCCGTTCACCGCACGGGCGCCCAGCAATATCGCCCTGTCGAAATACTGGGGCAAGCGGGACCGGGCGCGCAATCTGCCGCTGAATTCCTCGCTCTCGATCTCGCTCGGCACATGGGGCTCCGAAACCCGCGTCGCCCCATCCGAGGCGGGCGATCAGGTGCGGCTCAACGGCCACCCGCTGGCCGCCGGCAGCGCCTTTGCCCGCAAGGCACTGGCCTTCGCCGATCTCTTTCGCGGCCAGAACGACATCCCCCTGCTGATCGACAGCCACAACACCATCCCCACCGCCGCCGGTCTCGCCTCCTCCGCGTCCGGTTTTGCCGCCCTGACCCAGGCGCTCTCCGGCGCCTTCGGTCTCGCGCTCGACAAGGCTGAAATGAGCCGCATTGCCCGGCTTGGCAGCGGCAGCGCCACCCGGTCGCTCTGGCACGGTTTCGTGCGCTGGGAGCGCGGGACGGCCGAGGACGGCCACGACAGTCACGGCGTGCCGCTCGATCTCGCCTGGCCCGCCTTTCGCATCGCCATTATCGAGGTCGACACAGCACCCAAACCCTGGTCCTCCCGCGACGGGATGAATCACACGGTGGACACCAGCCCGCTCTTTGCCGGCTGGCCCGCCCAGGCCGAAGCCGATTGCACCGCGATCGAAACCGCCATCGCCGGTCGCGACATGGCCACTCTCGGCCCGCTGGTCGAGGCCAATGCCCTGATGATGCATGCCACGATGCAGGCCGCGCGCCCCGCCGTCACCTATCTGACCGGTGAAAGCTGGGCGGTGCTGGCCCGGCTGCAGGCGGCCCGCGCCGAGGGGCTGGCGGCCTATGCCACGATGGATGCCGGGCCCAATGTGAAGCTGATCTTCGAGGCAGCCCACCAGGCCGATGTGGACCGCCTTTTCCCCGGCGCGCGGATGATCGCTCCATTTGACCCGGATCATACTGATTTCAGAAACAAAAACTGATAAATTCGTCACATCAAAAGCATCGGTAACCCTGCTTTCCGATTGCCCGTGACAATCCTTAACTTTTCCACAAGGAAGACAGACCTAGACTGCCGCCGGGGAGGGCGTTTTGAGTAACTGGGTCACGATCAACATTCCGAGAAACGCCAATAACCCGAACAGTGAGATTATCGGTGTCGCCGTGTTCGACACGAGTATTCCGCTGCCTGACGGATCGACATTCCTCGACCCGTCATGGGACAATTTTGTCGGCGTTTACAGTACCTTCGATCCGCTGGACAAGGATTTCAACGGCGAGGTCAGCTTTGGCGAACGCCTGGTGGGCAGGCTCTTTCCGGAGAACTTCGCCAACACCTACTTCCTGCGCGAAGCCTATACCTATCTCGGTCTGGAAACCGTGTCGCCGAACTTCAAGCAACTGGCCACCGGCAATGTCATTTCCATGGCGACCGATCTGACCGAGGCCGGGGTGGAGGTCGCCTACGGACGCCGCGCCTTCGGCATCGACAAGGGCCTTTTTCGGGATTTCGTCGAACTGCTGGGAGAGACCACGGCCCTTCAACTCATCGACAATTTCGACGGAGATTACGTGCCGCAATTCTTTGTCCGACAGGGCCGCGAGAACATCGTCGTGCCCCATCTCAGCGACTTCCAGCCGGATCCGACCCCGAGCGACAATCTGAGTTATCTCACCAGTTCCAACTTCACCGCCAATTCCAGCTCCGGCGGCGGCAATTACGTGGTCACCGTGCCCAAGGGCGATGACGCGTCGATCTCCACCTGGAATGCCAATGACGCGGTCTTTGCCGAAGATGGTGATGACAGCCTTTTCGGGGGCGGTGGCAATGACGTGCTGATCGGCGGCGCGGGCGAGGACACGCTGGACGGGGGCGGGGGCGCCGACACCATACTGGGCGGCGCCGATGACGATCTCCTGCGGGTCACCACGGCCGAGCGGGATTTCGTCGAAGGTGATGGCGGCACCGACCGGCTCGACATCGGCTGGGTTGATCCGCAATTCAACTTCAGCGGCACCTTTTACAGCCAGTACTACAGCTTCTACGATGCCGGCGGCACGCCGCTCTTCCAACTGGCAAACCACGGTATTTCGGCCCATGGGCAGGTGCTCGCCGACGACACGGTCGCCAATATTCTCCAGGCCCTGAGCCTCGTGCCCCAGGCGCTGGCCACGGGGCGGATCGGCCTCGGCGACACTTTCGCCGTCTCCGGGCCCGGCGCGCCCGACGTGCTGATCTCCGGGGTCGAAGAGGTGAATATCGACGAGCGGCTGGGCTCGGGCGGCACCAGCCTCGGGCTGTACCTCTTCATGAATGGCGACACCTATGTCTCCGCCGACAGCGGTCACTTCGCCGCCGATTGGTCAACCCAGACCACCGCGCTTGACTGGGACAACAGCACCCAGGGGATCGAGACACTGGCCAATGGAGTCACCATCGGCAACATGTCGCGGCTGACGCTTCTGACGGGCACCGGAAATGACCGGGTGACCGGCGGCGCCTCGACGGATTACCTCGACGGGGGCGATGGCAATGACACGCTCGATGGCGGCGAAGGGACCGACACGCTCAAGGGCGGTGCCGGCGATGACGTCTTCCTCGCCGCAAACCCCACAAGCGACGTGATCGACGGGGGCGCGGGGGACGACCTGTTGCAGATCGGCTGGGTCGACCCGCAATTCAACTTCAGCGGCAGCTATTACAGTCAGTATTACACCTTCTACGACGCCACCGGTAAATCCCTGATGCAATTGGGAAATCAGGACATCTCCGCCAGCAATCAGGAAATCGAGGCGGGTACGACGTCCAACATCCTGCAAGCGCTGACCATGCTGCCCCAGGCGCTGGCCAATGGGCAGATCGGCATTGGCAACACTTTCGCGATCTCCGGGCCCCACAGCCCCGACGTGCAATTCTCCAATGTCGAGCGGATCAATATCGACGAACGCCTCGGCACCGGCGGCACCAGCCTCGGGCTCTATCTCTACATGAACGGCGACACCTATGTCTCCGCCGGCAGCGGCCATTTTGCCGGTGACTGGTCGGCCCAGACCACCGGCGTGAGCTGGGACATTGCCAATCCGGGCGTCGCCACTCTGGCCAATGGCGTCACCCTCGGCAACATGTCCCAGGCAACCCTGCTGCTGGGCACGGGCGAGGACACGGTGAGCGGGGGGCAGAAGGCGGACCATCTCCATGGCGGCGGCGGGGCGGACACCCTGCGCGGTGGTGACGGGCTCGACACGCTCGACGGCGGGCGCGGCACCGATCTGCTATTCGGCGAGCAGGGCGACGATGTCATGACCGGCGGCGACGGGTTCGACAACCTGCGCGGCGGCTCCGGCGCCGACACGATGGACGGCGGCAATGGCAATGACAGCCTCTATGGTGGCACCGGTTTTGACAGCATGTTGGGCGGCGCGGGCAATGACGGCAATGACACGCTATATGGCGGCGGCACCGAGGCCGACACGCTTGACGGCGGGCGCGGCACCGATCTGCTCTTTGGCGAGCAGGGCGACGATGTCATGACCGGCGGCGACGGGTTCGACAACCTGCGCGGCGGCTCCGGCGCCGACACGATGGACGGCGGCAATGGCAATGACAGCCTCTATGGCGGCACCGGTTTTGACAGCATGTCGGGCGGCGCGGGCAATGACG
>JAOXSD010000180.1 GCA_025800205.1 Silicimonas sp.
GCGGTCAGGGCATCAAGCCGGGCGCGGCGGTCTGCAAAGGGCAGCGCCCGGATATCCGCGCCGTCCGCCTCGAGAAGATCATAGGCATAAAGCAGCACCGGCGCCTCGCTCAGCAGTTTCTTCGGCACCGTCTTGCGGGTGATCCGCTTCTGCAAAGCATTGAACCCCATCGGCTTTTCGGCTGCATACTCCCAGGCGAGCAATTCACCATCCAGCACCGTGCCCGGCGGCAGAAAATCTGCCAGCACGGCCAGTTCGGGAAAGCGCGCGCTCATCAGTTCCTCGCCCCGCGACCAGGTGAAGACCGCGCCGCCGCGCACAATCACCTGACCGCGAATGCCGTCCCATTTGTGTTCCGCCGCCCAATCGGCAGGATCGCCCAGCGCCTCGGGCCCGTCCTCAAGCTGGTAGGCCAGATAGAACGGATAGGGTTTCGACAGATCGGCCCCCGGATCGGGCGCGCGGATCAACTGATCGAAACTGGTCGTGGCCGGCGTCCAGTCGCCCATCAGCCGATGGGCCAGTTCAGCCTCCTCTATGCCCGTCGATTGCGACAGCGCCCGGGTCATCAGCTTCTGGCTGACGCCCATGCGAAACCCGCCGGTGATCAGCTTGTTGAAGACCAGTCGCTCGGGCGGTGTGAGGCTGGACCAGCTGGCAAGAATGGCCGCTTTCTGATCGGCCTCGTCCAGCGGAGCCAGAGCCTGGATCGCCGCCACCTGTTCGCAGAGGCCGAGCGTGCTGCTGCCAGCAGGTGCGGGCAGGATCAGGGCGATGGTCTCGGCCAGATCGCCGGTGATCGCATAGCTTTCCTCGAAGAGCCACAGGGGCAGGCCCGCGGCCTCGGCGGCCCATGCGCGCAGCTTGGTGGTGGTGACACTGCGGCGCGGGCGACGGCCCGAAAGAAGTGCGATGGTCCAGAGCCGATCCTCTTCGGGGGCGCGCTCGAAATAGGCGGCCAGGGCGGCGACCTTGGCCTTGGTGCTGTTGGTCTGGTCAAGTGCTGTAAAGAGGGCGGCAAAATCTTGCATCGGTGATCGGGTCTCCTTCTCCAATCTAGGGGCGGCGCGGCACCCCGGCCAGTCCGGGGTTGCGCGGGGCGACATCAGGTCCGATAATGAGGCAAGAGCAGGGTGGAACAGACGTTCGGCAGGCCAAACCTGAGCCGGGCGCAACAACAGAAATTCAGGCCCATGACAGAAATGGATGATAACGCACGCAGTGACGGCACCACCGAGGTGACGTCGATCTCCCTGCCCGACCATGTGGCGGGCTCCGGCACGCTCGACCGGCTGGTGGACACCGCGCGCGACTATGCCAAGGCGGCGGCATCGGAAAACACGTTGAAAGCCTACAAGGCCGATTGGGCCCATTACACCCGTTGGTGCCGGATGCGGGGCGCCGAGCCATTGCCGCCCGCGCCCGAGTTGATCGGGCTCTATCTGGCGGATCTGGCCGCCCCCGAAGGCGCTGCGCTGTCGGTCTCGACCATCGAGCGGCGGCTGTCGGGGCTCGCGTGGAATGCCGCCCAGCGCGGCTTCGCGCTGGATCGGAAGGACCGGCATATCGCCACGGTGCTGGCGGGCATCAAACGCAAACATGCGCGCCCGCCGGTGCAGAAGGATGCGGTGAGCGCCGAGGATATCCGGGCCATGGTGGCGACGCTGGAATTCGATCTGCGCGGGCTCAGGGACCGGGCGATCCTGCTGGTGGGCTTTGCCGGCGGGCTGCGGCGGTCGGAGATCGTCAGCCTTGATGTGAACAAGGATGACACGCTGGAAAGCGGCGGCTGGATCGAGCTGCTGGACGATGGCGCGGTGATCACGCTGCAGGGCAAGACCGGCTGGCGCGAGGTCGAGATCGGGCGCGGCTCATCCGAACAAAGCTGCCCGGTCCATGCGCTGGACCAATGGCTGCATTTTGCCAAGATCGACTGGGGTCCGGTGTTCACGCGGGTGTCGCGGGACGGGCGCCGGGCGCTGGAGGCGCGGCTCTCGGACAAACATGTGGCGCGGCTGATCAAATCGACGGTGCTGGCGGCAGGCCTGCG
>JAOXSD010000229.1 GCA_025800205.1 Silicimonas sp.
GGGAAAGACATGCAGATCGCTGCTCGGCAGCCGCAGGCTGGTCACATCGCCCGTGGCCAGCTTCGGCCCCTCTTCGCCAGCGGCATATTCCACGATGATCGGCCCAATCTCGGACTCCAGGTGGAACTCCTGCAACGGCCCCAGGTCGCGAACGAACATCACCTTGGCATCGACCCGGTTGTCGTCCGGCTGATCGTCGATGCAGATCCGCTCGGGCCGGATCGCCACTTTCACCGGGCTGCCTTTCGAGAAGTTCGCATCCGCCTTCAATTTGCAGCTGCCAAGATCAATCACGCCGCCGTGGTAGACACCCTCGAAAAAATTCGCCTTGCCGATGAAGTCGGCCACGAACCCGTTGGCGGGCCTGTGATAGATTTCCTGCGGCGGCGCCACCTGTTCGACCCGCCCGTTCGACATCACGACGATCTTGTCGGCCATGGTCATCGCCTCGCGCTGATCATGGGTCACCACGATCGTCGTGATCCCCAGCCGCTGTTGCAACAGCCGAAGTTCCACCTGCATGTCCTCGCGCAGCTTGGCATCCAGCGCCGACATCGGCTCATCGAGCAGAAACACCTCGGGCTCCTGCGCCAAAGCGCGCGCAATCGCCACCCGCTGGCGCTGACCGCCCGACAATTCACCGATCCGCCGGTCGCCGAACCCACCCAGCTTCACCGTCTCCAAAAGCTCCTCGGCCTTTTCATGGGCCGGGGCCTTGGCCGTGCCGCTGATGGTCAGGGAATAAGCCACGTTTTCCCGCACCGACTGATGGGGAAAGAGCGCGAAACTCTGAAACACCATGCCGAACTTGCGCCTGTGCGCAGGCAGGTTGGTGATGTCCGCATCGCCCAGCCGGATCGAACCGAAACTCGGCTCTTCCAGCCCTGCGATCATCCGCAGCAGCGTGGTCTTGCCACAGCCCGACGGCCCCAGAAGCGCGGTCAGCTCGCCTTTCGCAAAACTCAGATCGGTCGGTTCAACGGCGCGGGTGTTTCCAAAGACCTTGGAAACACCCTGGAGAACAAGCCCGTCCACGGTGGATCAGGCCTCCGCCAGCATCTTGTCCCAGCTTTCCTTGATGAAGGTCTCGTTGTCGAGATAGGCCTCATAAGCCGGCAGGATCGCCGGGGCGCCCGAGACGAAATCGAATTCCTCGTCGGTGAGATCGGTCTTCGCCCGGTCCACCAGCGGTGCGGTGCCGATCTTGCGGCTCATCAGCGCCTGGATCGCGGGATCACAGGAGAAATTCATGAACTCGGCGGCCTCATCCGCCTTGGTTGACCCGGCGGTCAGGCACCAGGACCCATAGTCCTGACGATTGCCCTCCTTCGGGAAGGTCGCCTGGATCGGGAACCCGTCGGCGGCCATCAGATTGGCCACGTCGAGGTAATACTGCCCCCCGATCACATCGCCGTTTTTCATCGATTGTTCCATCTGGCTTTCCGCGGTCCACCACAGCGCCACATTCGGTTTCAGCTCGGCCACCTTCTCGATGATCGCGATGATCCCGTCATTCGACATCATCGTCTCGGCCCCGTCAAAAAAGGTCGCCGCGGTGATATCCAGGAACCCCGCATTGAAGTTGCGCCCGATCCCCAGCGATGCCTCGAAAAGATTGCTGTCCCAGAAATCCGCCCAGCTTGCCGGCACCTCTGCCTCGTTCGGATTGAACACCATGGCCGAGAACCACGACATCGCACCCACCCCCTGCGGGCCGTCCTTGCCCTCGAAGACAAAACCATCCGCGAGGTTCTGCGCCGCCTTGACCACGCTCAGATCCAGCGGCGCAATCAGATCGCCGATCCGGCTCGCCTTGATCATGGTCTCGCGGCCATAAAGCGAGATATCGGTGGGGATATTGCCCGCCGACAGCGCCTGCTGCATCGACACCAGCCAGTCAGCCGAGTTCGGCTGGGTCACGCTTTCCACCTCGATGCCGGTGGCCTTGGTGAATTCGGGATAGACGAACTCCTTGAAACTGTTCTCGAAATATCCGCCATAGGATCCGACCTGAAGCGTGCGGCTCTGCGCGATCAGAGGGCTCGCCAGTGTCGAGGCGGCCAGCCCCGCAACACCGGATTTCAAGAGCGTGCGCCGGTTCAAATGTGCCATGGTGGTTCCTTTCTTCCCCAGGTCTCCCGCCTGCGTTCAACGGACAGGCGTGGTCTTTCGTTCAAGGCCATCCCGCCCTGACCCTTCCGTCAACAAAACCGACCGCAAACCCACCAGCGATGGAGGCAGATGCACAAATTGCGATCATTCTGCACTGCAGAATGTTCTTTCTTGACCATGAAAGAGTCGCGCCCGCCCGGTTCCGTGCATGCTGCCGAGACAAGACCAAACGGGGAAAATCAATGTCCGAAACAGAAGACACCGAACTCACGGCGCTGAGCGTGGATGACGCAACTCTGCCGATTGTCGATCTCGCAGGGCTCTTTACCGGCGATGCAAACGACAAAGCCGCCGTCGCCGCCGCCCTTGGGGCCGCTGCCCGCACATCAGGCTTCTTCTACATCGCCAACCACGGCATCCCACAGGACCAGATCGACGCCGCTTTCGCCGCCTCGAAGGAGTTTCACGAGAAGCCCCGCAGCTTCAAGATGAAGACCTGGTCGGGCTTCACCACCCATCATCGCGGCTATGTGCCCTTCGAGGAAAACGGATCGAACTTTCCCAAGGTGATGAATTTCAACGAAGCCTGGGACATGTCCTATGAGGCCCCCGCCGATCATCCCGATTATGTGGCGGGCTGGCGGATGACCGGGCCGAATGTCTGGCCCGAGATCCCCGGCTGGAAAGAGACGATCAGCGGCTACTACGACGCGGTCTTCAATCTGGGCCTCAGGATGCTTGACGCTCTCGCCCTCGAACTGGGCGTGCCGACCGAAGACCTCACGCGCCACATCACCTGCCCCACCTCGCAATTGCGGCTGTTGCGATACATCGAAAACGACATGCCCCAGACCCGCGACCGCACCGGCATTTCGGCCCATTCCGATTTCGAGTGTTTCACCATCCTGCAACAGGGCGGGCCCGGCCTGCAGGTGATGAATGCCGATGATGTCTGGATCGAAGCGCCGCCGATCCCCGGCACTTTCGTCGTCAATATCGGCGACATCTTTGAGACCTGGTCCGGCGGTCAGTTCAAGTCGACCCAGCACCGGGTGGTGAACACCGGGCGCGAACGCTATTCCATGCCGCTTTTCTTCGGGCTCGACTACCACGCGATCATCGAACCGCTGGAGAAATTTAAGACGCCCGAAACCCTCACCAAATATCCCCCCATCAAGGCCGGCGATCACCTGATGCGGATGACGGTCAGTTCTTTCCGCTACATGGCCGAGGCGAAGGACAAGGGCGTCTTCACCCCGGATTACGATGTGCCCGAGGAAAATCCGTTCAAACGCGAAGCCCGCGCGCCCGCGACCTGAGATGGACCCTCATCCGGATTTTGCCGAGATCGATCTGCCCCGTTGCGTCGATCTCGGCCCCTTTCACCTGACACCGCTGAGCCCTGATCAAGTGGATGTCGACCTGGCGGTCGTGCTTGACACGGCGCCGCTCTTGCAGGGCTTGTTCGGCGATTGGCCTGCCGGTCTCACGCGGGAGGCGAACCTGATCGATCTGGCCTGGCACGAACGGGAATTCACCGCGCGCCGGTCATTCTCCTGGATCATCCGACGGGAGGGCGGTCACTATCTTGGCTGCTTCTATCTCTTTCCCGATCTCGGCACATGCGGCCGGGCCCGCGCCGTCTTCTGGCTTCGCGCCCTGCCGGACCGGCCCGGTACAGCCCGGGATCTGCGCCACAGACTGACCGGATGGCTGGCGGTGAACCTGCCACCGACCCTCAAGCTGACCTGGAGAACGCGCCCGGAAACCGGTGCGCCCTACGTCACTTAGGAATAGCCTAACATACGGTGAGGAATACGGTTATTCAGATGGCGAGTACATGAGTCTATAGATTCTCGGGTTTGGGAAGACTGGGGGTTCTGCGTGTCCGGAGACACCAAGATCGCGATTGATGTCCGGGAAGCGGTCAAACGCTACGGTGACTTCACCGCACTGAAAACCATCTCGCTGTCGATCATGGACAACGAGTTCTTCACCCTCCTCGGCCCCTCGGGTTGCGGCAAGACCACGCTTCTGCGGATGATCGCAGGCTTCGAAGATGTCACCGAAGGCGCGATCTACCTCTATGGTGACGAAATCGCCGGCCTGCCGCCCAACAAGCGGCCGGTGAACACGGTCTTCCAGAACTACGCGCTCTTCCCCCATATGACGGTGCTCGAAAACGTCGCCTTCGGCATGGAAATGCGTGGCCGCTCCAAATCCGACGCCCGCAAAAGGGCCGGCGAGATGCTCGATCTGGTGCAACTCCAACAATTCGCCGCCCGCAAACCCAGCCAGCTTTCCGGCGGCCAGCAACAGCGCGTCGCCCTTGCCCGTGCCCTCGCCCCCGAACCCAAGGTGCTGCTGCTCGACGAACCGCTTTCGGCGCTCGATCTCAAGCTGCGCAAGGCGATGCAGCTTGAACTCAAGCACCTGCAACGGGAAACCGGCATCACCTTCATCTTCGTCACCCATGACCAGGAAGAAGCGCTGACCATGTCCGACCGCATCGCGGTCATGTCGGCAGGCGAGCTCCAGCAACTGGGCAGCCCCACCGATATCTACGAACGCCCCCACAACATGTTCGTGGCCGACTTCATCGGCGAGACCAACCTCTTGGAAGTCTCGGTCGATGCCATCAAAGAGGGTCGCGCCACCTGCCACCTGGGCGGTGGCCACGAACTCACCTGCAACGCGGTCGATGGCATCGGCATCGGCTCCAAAGTCCACATGTCGATCCGCCCCGAACGGCTCTACATGTCCGACAGCCCCGCCGAGGCCGAAAGCCTCAAGGGTCGGGTCAAGGAAAACATCTTCGTCGGCACCGACATCACCACCATCGTCGATCTGGCGGACGGGCCGGACTTCACCGTCCGCACCTCGAATTCGGATCGCGGCAACAAGCGCATCTTCGAACCGGGTGCGGAGATGTTCGTCAACATGGAGCGGGGCGCCGGGCGCCTCCTGGTTGACTGATGGCCGCCGGTGCCGCCAGCGGCGGAAGCGCGACCACCGATACCTATAAAGAAGCCCGCACCTGGCTTCTGATGCCCGCCTGGGTCACCCTGACCATCCTCGTCCTCGCACCCGTGCTGATGATGCTGGTCTATTCCTTCCTGACCAAGGAATTCCGCGGCGGCGTGATCTGGGAGTTCAGCCTCTCGGCTTATGACCAGTTCTTTTTCGACCGCGGCCTCTTCGGCGACGATCCTCCCAAGATCGAATGGACCTATATCACTATCTTCTGGCGCTCGATCTGGCAGGCCGGGGCGGCCACCCTTCTCAGCCTCGTCATCGGATTTCCGACCGCCTATTTCATCGCCACCCGCTCGCCGCAGATGCGGCCGGTCTGGGTCTTCCTGATCACCATCCCCTATTGGGTCAACCTCTTGATCCGCACCGTGTCGATGAAGTTCCTCTTGCGCGACGAAGGCCCGCTGAATGACGCCCTGATCGGCATCGGCCTGCTCGACGATCCGCTGCGCATCATCAACACCAATTTCGCCGTCCAGCTCGGCCTGTTCTATTCCTACCTGCCGTTCATGGTCCTGCCGATCTACGCCGCCGTCGAACGCTACAACTTCGCCCTCTCCGAAGCCGCCGCCGATCTCTACGCCTCGAAATGGACCACCTTGCGCCGCATCCTCCTACCCGCCATCAAACCAGGCGTGGTCGCAGGCTGCATCCTGGTCTTCGTCCCCTCCATGGGCTCCTTCCTCGCGCCCGACCTTCTGGGCGGTGCGAAGAACTTCATGATCGGCTCGCTGATCGAGGAACAATTCAAAGGCAACGCGGGCAATTGGCCCTTCGGTGCCGCCGCCTCGATGATCCTGCTGACCATGGTGCTGATCATCCTGATGATCTCGGCCCGCCAACAGGCGAAAGCGGACAGAGCATGAGCAACAACAGCTTCGACATCCGCGCCTATACCGGCTTCCGCGCCATCACCTTCCTCTGCCTCGCCATCCTCTATGCGCCCCTTGTCGTCGTCACGATCTACAGCTTCAACGCCTCGCAATCCCTGACCAACTGGGAAGGCCTCTCCCTGCGCTGGTATGTGGAGGTCTTCACCGGCCCCGAAAGCGCCAAATTCAAAACCGCCGCCCGCAACAGCTTCATCATCGCGATCATCGCGGCGACCACCGCCACGATCCTCGCCACCCTCGCCGCCACCGCCATGGTCCGGGGCGGCAAATTCCGCCTCCGCACACTCTCCTTCGGCCTGATCTCGCTGCCGCTCATGGTGCCCGAGATCGTCCTCGCCGTCGCCACCCTGATCTTTTTCAACTCCATCGGGCTCGACCGGGGCCTCTTGACCATCCTTCTCGCCCATATCGCCTTCTGCATCCCCTTCGCCTATCTGCCGATCTCGGCCCGGATGCAGGGGATCGAAGACAGCTATGAACAGGCGGCACTCGATCTCTACGCCACCAAGCGACAGGCCTTCACCAAGATCCTGCTGCCCCTTATGATGCCCGGCATCATCTCGGGTTTCCTTCTGGCCTTCATCGTCAGCCTCGATGACTTCATCATCACCAATTTCGTCAAGGGGGCCGGCGTCGAAACCCTGCCCACCGCGATCTTCGGCTCGGTGAAACAGGGGATCAAACCGAATATCATGGCGATCTCGACCCTGCTCTTGCTGGTCTCCATCGTCATGGTCACGATCAGCTATCTGGTCAGCAAAAAAGACAACACGAAATAACCAACAGGAGACAACATGAAACACATGATGCGCAACACCGTGGCCGCCCTGGCCCTCACACTCGGTGCCAATGCCGCCGCCGCCGAAGGCGAACTGGTCGTCTATCACTGGTTCGAATACATGCCCCAGGAGCTTCTGGACAAGTTCACCGCCGAAACCGGCATCAACGTGACCATGGACACCTACGATTCCAACGAAGCCATGCTCGCGTCGCTGAAAGCCGGCGGCCTCGGTACCTATGACGTTTCGGTCCCGGGCGATTACATGGTCAAGATCATGGCGGGCGAAGGCCTCTTGGACACGATCGCCGAAGGCGAATTGGCCAACAAAGGCAACATCGCCCCCGAATGGGCCGACCCCGGTTTCGACCCCGGCCGCGCCTCCTCGATCCCCTACCAGTGGGGCTCCACCAGCTTTGCCGTCAACCGCGACGTCTACGCAGGCGACATCCAGACCACCGAAATCCTGTTCAACCCGCCCGCCGAACTGTCGGGCCGGATCAACATGCTGGACAGCCAGGGCGAAGTGCTGGCCATGGCCGCGATCCATATGGGGATCGAGCAATGTTCGACCGACCGTGACAAGCTGAAGGCGCTCAATGAAATGCTGCAGGAGGCCAAGCAGCACTGGGCCTCGTTCAACTCCGACACCGCGAAAGAGGTGCTGGTGTCGGGTGATGCCGCCGTGGGTCAGATCTATGACGGCTTCTCGGCCAAGGCCCGTGTCGAAGGCGCCAATGTGGAATATGCCTTCCCGACCCAGGGCTACATCGCCTGGATGGACAATGTGGTGCTGCTGAAGGATGCGCCGAACCGCGAAAACGCGCTCAAGTTCATGGACTTCCTGCTGGAGCCCGAAAACATCGCGGCAGTCAGCAACTACGCCCAGTACAACGCCGGCCTGACGGGCGTGGCGCCCTTCCTTGACGCGGAACTGGCCACCCAGCCCGAAAAGAACCCGCACGACAAGGCGGGCCCCGGCGTGCTGATCGAGGTCTGCGATGAACAGACCCAGGCGGTCTATGATCAGATCTGGACCAATCTGAAGAA
>JAOXSD010000039.1 GCA_025800205.1 Silicimonas sp.
GGCGCGGCCCTCGCGGTGATCGGCCTCATCGCCTTCGCGGGCCTCGCACAAGTCCTGCCGGCCCTTTTGGGCGGCATCTTCTGGCGCGGCGCCACCCGGACAGGGGCGGCGGCCGGCCTCACCATGGGCTTTCTTGTCTGGCTCTGGACCCTCTTTCTGCCCAGCTTCGGCGACAATGGCGTGCTGAGCCAAAACATCCTCGACAACGGCCTCTTTGGGCTCGACGTCCTCCGGCCCCGCGCTCTTTTCGGCACCGGCGGGCTTGATCCGCTGGTCCATTCCGTCTTCTGGTCCATGCTCCTGAACTCGCTTGCCTTTGTCGCCACCTCGCTGTTCAGCCGCCAAAGCCCGCTTGAGAGGTTCCAGGGCGCCAGTTTCGTCAATATCTTCCGATATTCCGACGCCACCCACGGCTGGAGCCGTGGCGCGGTCGAGGCCGAAGACCTGCTGATGATGTCCCAGCGCCTGCTGGGCCCGAAGGACGCCCAGACCCTGTTTGAGGCCGAAGCGGAACGGCAAGGCGTCGAAACCGGATTGCCGGAAGTGACCCCCGGCTTCCTCGAACGCCTCGAACGTGAACTCTCCGGCTCTGTGGGCGCGGCCACCGCCCATGCCATGCTCGGCCAGATCACCGGCACGGCGGCGATCTCGGTCGAAGACATGATGAAAGTGGCCGACGAGGCCCAGCAGATCCTCGAATATTCCTCGGAACTGGAACAAAAGAGCCTGGAGCTGCAGCAAACCGCAGGCCAGCTCCGCGAGGTGAATGACAAGCTGGTGGCCCTTTCGGTCCAGAAAGACGGCTTCCTCAGCCAGATCAGCCATGAATTGCGCACGCCCATGACCTCGATCCGGTCCTTTTCCGAGATCCTGATGGAGGGCGAGCGCATGACGCCGGAAGAACGGCACAAATACAGCGCCATCATCCATGGCGAGGCGAACCGCCTGACCCGGCTCCTTGACGATCTGCTCGACCTCTCGGTGCTGGAACACGGCCAGGTCAACCTGAATCTGGAGCCGGACACGCTGCGGTCCGTCCTCGACCACGCGGTGGCCGCCACCGACCAGCCCGGCGACCGCGACCGGCTGCGCATCGCCCGCGATCCTGTCACGGAAGATGTCACACTCCACACCGACAGCGACCGGCTCGCTCAGGTCTTTATCAACCTGATCACAAACGCCCGGAAATACTGCATAAATGACGCCCCCGAGCTGACCATTCGCAGCCATGTGGTGGGCGGCGCCCCGGTGGTCGATTTCATCGACAACGGGGCGGGCATCCCCGAAGACCGCCAAAGCATGATTTTCGAGAAATTCGCCCGCGCCGACGATCACCGGGCCGCGGGCGGCGCGGGCCTTGGCCTTGCCATCTGCCGCGAGGTGATGCGGCGCCTCGGGGGGGCCATCGACTACCTGCCCGGGCAAGGCGGCGCGGGCTTCCGGGTGACCTTGCCGCAAGGACAGGCAGAGCCCGCCGAAATCGCAACGAAATCGTAACCTTGATCCCCCAGTTTCGGGGCAAGTTAGGAAGTCAAGGAACTCTGATGGCCGAAGCCGCCGTTCTGAGAAAGAAAGTCGCGCCCGCGCGCGCCTCGGTTCCCGCCGGGGGCACGTCGGTCAGCGCGATGCTGAAAAAGATCATGCCGCGCGTCGCCGATGAGGTGTTGGCGCTCGATGTGCTTGTGGGCGATGTGTCATTCGGGCGCGCCTCGAAGGAAGAGCTGATCGAGGCGATGACCGAACGGGATCTGGTCTATCTGATGTCCGGCGGCGACAACGACCACGGCATGTGCACCGTCTCACCCGACCTGTTGGCGGCGCTGACCGAAGTGCAGATGGCGGGCCGGGTGTCGCAACGCCCGGCTCCCGAGCGCCCTGCCACGCGCACTGACGGGATCGTCGCCTCGGATATTGTTGATCGCTGGATGAAGGCCGCCTGGTCTGCCGCCGAGGAAGACGAGCAGGGCGACACCCTGCCGATGCTGGCCTTCAAGCGCCACGATCAGATCTTGAACCAGCGCTATGCGGATCTCTCGCTTGATCCGGTCGAATTCCGCACCCTGTCCATCGACATGTCGCTGGGGGGCGGGGCCAAGAATGGAACCTTGTCCTTTGCCGTGCCCGTGGCCCGCAAGAAAATGGGCAAGAGCGCTTCGGTCGCCCGGGTCCAGAAACATCTCGCCGGGGTCGAGGCCCCGATGGTCGCCATCCTCGCCCGCCTGCCGGTGCCCATGGCACAGGTCAAGAACCTTGCGGTGGGGGATGTGATCGATGTGCCGATTTCGGCCCTGACCCGGGTTCAGCTGGAAGGCAGCGGCGGCCAGAAGATCGCCCAGGCCCGGCTCGGCCAGTTCAACGGCAACAAGGCGGTGCGCCTGACCTTCAAGGATCCCAGGGAGGATGGAACGGCTGCGGCCGGGCTGGCGGCCTTGCCGGGGGCAGGGGCTGCGCCCGAATTGCCACCCGCCCCCGCAGGGGGGCTGGATCTGCCGGATCCGGGAGGTTTGCCCGACCTTCCCGATCTGCCGGAGCCCGGCGGTTTGCCGGATCTGCCGGATCTGCCCGACAGCGGTGGCCTGCCGGATTTGCCTGATCTGCCCGGCACCGGAGACCTCCCCGATCTGCCGCCCCTTGATGGCGCTGGCGGAAATCTGCCGGACCTGCCTGATTTGCCGGATCTTCCCGACCTTCCCGATCTGCCAAGCTGAGGCTGTCATTAGAAAAATTGACGTTAGGTCAAAAAAAGTACTGCTTCGCTCCCCGGGCCTCTGTCAACGCGGGGGTGTGCGCCCTATATAAAGGGCAGTCACATAGGGAGGAACCATGCCGGAAAAGTCATTGGACGTCCCGCGCGCTGCGCCCACGGACAAGGCCGAGCTTCAGGCCGCGTCGCTGTGGATGACGTTGAACAGGACCATCGCACGACCGCCGCAATATCCGCGCGCCCCGGTGGCGCAACGGGACGAGGATGAGGAAGACCTCTGGGACAACGTCCCGGTTTGACCCGGCACAGGGCTGCGCACCCTTGAGTTTCCCATCCCATGGCGTATGACAAGTCATGGGCATGAATGAGCAGGTCAGCACCACCGAAACGGTCACCAGCGCGCGGCACGACAGCGTGCTTGTCATCACCTTTGAAAACCCGCCCACCGGGGCTTTGTCGGGGCCGGTGCGCGCGGCCCTGATGTCGGAAATCGGCGCCGCCGCCGCTGTTGATGCGGTGGCTGCGGTGGTGATCAC
>JAOXSD010000237.1 GCA_025800205.1 Silicimonas sp.
AATGACGTGGTAGAATTGTTCGGGCAATTCCTCCTGCGCCCGCAGATGGGTGATCGCATCGCCGACGGTCCAGTGTTCCGGGGCGGTGACCACTTCGCGCTGCATCAGACGACCGGCGGAAAACTCCGGGTAGGACAGGGCCTGTTCCACCGCCATCCGGTCGGACTGGTCGAGCGCGTCGAGGATCGCCTCCTGCTGCGGTTCGTCCAGATCCTCGATGATGTCGACCACATCGTCGGATTCGAGTTCACGAACCGCTTCGGCAAGCTGGTCATCGGGCAGGATGTCGATGACGCTTTCGCGCACGTCATCTTCGATTTCCGACAGCACCTCGCCGTCGATCAGGGGGCCTGCGAACAGGAGAAGCTCGCGGCGCTGGCCCTCGCCCAATTGTTCCAGAAGGTCGGCAATGTCGGCGGGGTGCAGCGGTTCGAAAAGTTCCTCGAGCCGGTCGTGATTGCCGCTGGCAAGCGCGAGCAGCACATCGGTCACGAGGCTCTTGTCGAGGGCGTAATCGTCCTCCAGCCCTTCGTCGCCCGCGCTTGCTGTCTCTGTCTCGCCCATGGCGCGGCCTCCTGTCGCTTGCGGGGCCAACTTATCCGATGGCGCGGGCTGGACAACCGAAACCGGCGTGGATTACCTCGACCCCATGGAACAAAATCTTGAACTTCTGATCGGGCAGACCCTGGTCCAATCCCCCGACATGCCCATGGAGGCCCACCATGACAGCCGGGGCGGTGTGCTGATCGAAGACGGTTTGATCCGCGCGGTCGGGACGGCGGATGATCTGCGCAGGGCGCATGCCGATGTGCCGGTGACGGATTATGGCGATGCGCTGATCCTGCCGGGGTTCATCGACGCCCATCTGCACTATCCGCAGACGGCGATGATCGCCTCCTGGGGCAAGCGGCTGATCGACTGGCTGAACTCCTATACTTTTCCCGAGGAAATGCGGTTCGGGGATCCCGACTATGCGGGCGAGATCGCGGGGCGGTTCTTTGATATCTCGCTCGCCCATGGCACCACGACGGTGGCGAGTTATTGCACCATCCATCCCGAAAGCGTGACGGCGTTCTTTGACGAAGCGCTGGGCCGAGGCTTGCGGGCGGTGGCAGGCAAGACCTGCATGGATCGCAATGCGCCCGAGGGGCTACGCGATACGGTGCAATCGGCCTATGATGACAGCAAGCGCCTGCTGGAGCGCTATCACGGGCGGGAGCGGCTGAGCTATGCGATCACGCCGCGATTTTCGCCCACCTCGACGCGGGAGCAGTTGGAGGCGCTGGGCGCGCTTTGGGCGGAGCATCCCGATTGTCCGATGCAGACCCATCTGTCGGAACAGACCGACGAGATCGAATGGGTGCGCGAATTGTTCCCCGAGGCGCGGGATTACCTCGACACCTATGAGGCCACCGGGCTTCTGGGCGCACGGGGGCTTTATGGTCATGCGATTCATCTGGAAGAGCGGGAATGGGACCGGTTGTCGGAACTGGGAGCGGCGCTGGTGCATTGTCCGACCTCGAACACCTTCATCGGATCGGGGCTGTTTCAGATGGACCGGGCGCTTGCATCGGGGGTTCGCGTGGGGCTGGCCACGGATACCGGCGGCGGGTCGAATTTCTCGATGCTGCGGACCATGGGTGCCGCCTATGAGATCGGGCAATTGACCGGCCGGGTGTTGCACCCCTCGGAATTGTTGTGGCTCGCCACCGTGGGATCGGCGCGCGCGCTCAGGCTCGAGGACAAGATCGGGCGGCTGGCGCCCGGGATGGAAGCGGATCTCACGATCCTCGATCTTTCCTCGACCCCGGTGATCGCCCAGCGGGCGGCGCGGGCAAGCGACATCTGGGAGGCCGTGTTTCCGACCATCATGATGGGCGATGACAGGGCGATCCGGGAGGTGCGGATCATGGGCAAACCGGTGGCGCGGGTGTGAGACCGGGGATGCGTATTTTTGAAAGGGTGAGGAGGCCGGCGCCCGCCCGGGCTTTCACCCCTTGTCAAATACGCAAACTCGGGACCGGGCCATGGTGAGCTTCGTTGCCGCTGTTTTCCTGTTGATCATCACACCGGGACCGGGCGTGCTGTCGCTGGCGGGCGTCGGGTCGGCCTATGGGATGCGCGACGGCTTGCGTTATCTCACGGGGCTGTTCATCGGGACAAATGTGGTCTGTCTGGGCGTGATCACCGGGCTGGCCGCGCTTCTGTTGGCGCAGCCCGGGTTGCGAACAGCGCTGACGCTGGTGTCGGTGGGCTATCTGCTGTGGCTTGCCCTGCGGATCGCCTTTGCCGGACGGCGGATCGGGTTCATCGAAAGCCCGCGCCCGCCAGGCATTCGCGGCGGGCTATTGTTGCAGGCGGTCAATCCCAAGGCCTATGTGGTCAACACCACGCTCTTTTCCGGTTTTGCCTTCTGGGCCGAGCAGCCGGGGCTGGAGATCGCGGTGAAGCTGGTGCTGCTCAATGGGGTCTGGATCGCCATTCACCTGCTGTGGCTCTGGGCGGGCGTGCGGCTTGGCGCGATGAACCTGTCCGATCTGGTGCAGCGCAGCATCAATATCGGCATGGCGGCGGCGATGCTGATCGTGGTGGCGCTGGCGGCCTGGTCGGCTTAACCGGCGAGCCGGGCCACGGCGGTTTTTGCCTGCGCCAGCCGGGCAGCCACGTCGAAGGTTGCGATACGCCCCTCGCGCACCACGTCGCGGCCTTCGACGATCAACCGTTCCACCTGGCGCGGACCGGCCAGGATCAGCGCCGCCGGGTCCCAGCTTCCCGCCGCCTCGAGCCCCGAGACGTTCCAGATCGCCAGATCGGCGCGTTTGCCGGGGGCGATCTGGCCGATGTCGTCGCGGCCCAGAACCTTGGCCCCGCCGATGGTGGCAATCTCGAGCGCTTCGCGGGCGGCCATGGCATCGGCACCCCGCGTCACCCGTTGCAAGAGCATGGCCTGCCGTGCCTCGTCGATGAGCGAGGCCTGATCGTTGGAGGCCGAGCCGTCGACGCCGAGCCCCACGTTCACGCCCGCATCGCGCATGGCGCGCACCGGGGCGACCCCCGAGCCGAGGCGGCAGTTTGAACAGGGGCAATGGGCCACACCAGTGGCGGTGCGGGCGAAGAGGTCGATTTCGCCCGCGTCGAGCTTCACGCAATGGGCGTGCCAGACGTCATCGCCGGTCCAGCCGAGATCTTCGGCATATTGACCCGGCCGGCAGCCGAATTTCTCCAGCGAATAAGCGATGTCTTCGTCGTTTTCGGCGAGATGAGTGTGGAGCCGCACGCCCTTGTCACGGGCAAGGATGGCGGCGTCGCGCATCAATTCGCGGCTGACCGAGAAAGGCGAGCATGGCGCGAGGCCGACGCGCACCATGGCCCCCTCGCCCGCGTCGTGAAATTGGTCCACCACGCGCTGGCTGTCTTTCAGGATCGCCGCTTCGGCCTCGACCAGCGCATCGGGCGGCAGGCCACCGTCGCTTTCGCCGATGGACATGGCGCCGCGTGTGGGATGGAAGCGGAGGCCCACATTGGCCGCCCCTTCGATCGTGTCGTCTAGCCGGGATCCGTTGGGGAAGAGATAGAGGTGGTCCGACGAGGTGGTGCAGCCCGACAGCGCCAGTTCGGCGAGCCCCAGTTCGGTGGAAAGCCGCATGTCATCGGGGGTGAAGCGCGACCAGATCGGATAGAGCGTCTGGAGCCAGCCGAAGAGAAGCGCGTCCTGCCCGCCGGGCACCGCGCGGGTCAGGGTCTGATAGAGGTGGTGATGGGTGTTGACGAGGCCGGGGGTGATCACCCGACCCGCCATATGAGAGATGTCGGCGCCTGTCGCGTCAAGCCCGGTGCCGACCGCGCGGATCACGCCGTCTTCGATCAGAATATCGGCGTTCCGCAGCTCGGCCCCGGCCATGGTGAGCACATGATCGGCGCCCTTGAGAAGCTGGCGCCTTACCAAAGCAGTTCCATGGCGGCGGCGTGCAGCTCAGGGGTGGCCGCGGCCAGCACCTGACCGCCCTGATGGGCCGGACCGCCCTGCCAGTTGGTCACGATCCCGCCGGCCGCTTCGATCACCGCAAGCGGCCCCTGAATGTCATAGGATTGCAGCCCCGCCTCGATCACCAGATCGACCTGACCGGCGGCGAGGAGCGCATAGGCGTAGCAATCGCAGCCATATCGGGTCAGTTTGGCCTTCGCCTTGACCCGCTCAAAGGCCGCGCCTTCCTCGGGGGTGCCGACTTCGGGAAAGGTGGTGTAGAGCGTGGCAGCCGAGAGTTCCGTCGTGTCGCGCACGCCGAGCGCCCGTTCTCCCAGCGGCCCCCGGGTGATGGCGCGACCGCCGCCGCCCATGAAGCGCTCGCCAATGAAGGGCTGATCGACGATGCCGAGTTTCGGGCCGGTGTCGTCGCCCGCCGCGATCAGCACGCCCCAGGTCGGGGTGCCGGAGATGAAGCCACGGGTGCCGTCGATCGGATCGAGCACCCAGACCACGCCGCTGGTGCCCTCCTTGACCCCGTGCTCTTCGCCGAAAATCCCGTCATCGGGGCGCTCGCGGTCGAGAATCTCGCGCATGGCCGCTTCCGCTTCCCGGTCCGCGAGGGTGACCGGATCGAAATGGGCCGCCTTGCTTTCGGCGGCCAGACCCGGCTGACGAAAATAGCGCAGGGTGACCTCCCGCGCTGCATCGGCCAGGGCTTCCGCCACCGGCCAGAGTTCCGAATAGTCGATTATGTCTTCTGGCAAACGCCCTCTCCCGCTGGTTGACATCTGCCCTAGGCAGCGGAAGAGGGAGCGTCAAGTCCTGGTGTCAGGCGACGTCACTGAGCACGCGCGCCAGCTCAAAAAGGCGGCGTCGCTGGGTCTCGGGGATCGCATAATAGGAGCGCACGAGTTCCAGTGCCTCCTTGTCCTTCAGGATATCCAGAGGCACGTCCTGCCCCTCGGTCGGTTCCAGCACCGTTTCCTGTGCTGCCAGCCCTTCGAAGAAGAAACTGACCGGAACAGAGAGAGAGGAGGCGATGTCCCAGAGCCGGGATGCAGAAACCCGGTTCATACCGGTCTCGTATTTCTGAATCTGCTGGAACTTGATCCCCACCTTCTCGGCCAATTGTTGTTGCGTCATCCCCACCAGCCATCTGCGATGTCTGATGCGCTTACCAACATGCACATCAACCGGGTGCTTCATGTCTTGGCTCCCATTCGATTTCCCTACCATCCCTATGGTTCAAAATCGGACGATAATACACTTGTCCTTTTGGCCTATCGGCGGTTGCGGACCCAAGGTTTTCTTGATCTTAAAGAAAACTACACAACCGCAACCAATGCGATCTGAACTCTGGACGAGATTACTCTCTCATAACGTGTTTCGCAATAGTTTGGCTCGCCGAGCCACCCGCGATCCTCCGCACACAAAGGTTCAGATCCCGGAACTGGAGACCTTCTTGCAGGCTTTAACCGTTGAAACAAAAGGCGCCGCCCCCTCTCTGACGCCACGCACGCTCCCCGAAGTTACGCGAGGTCAATTGCGCATAAAGGTGCGGGCTTGTGCGCTGAATTTTGCCGATTTGTTGATGATTCAGGGAAAATACCAGGAAAATCCGCCCTTTCCATTGGTCCCGGGAATGGAAATTTCGGGTGAAGTTGCAGAAATTGGGACCGGTATCACCCGATTCTGCGTTGGAGATTCTGTCGTGGCCTTCACCGGCCAGGGCGGGCTGGCCAGCGAGACGATCGTGGCCGAAGACCGGGTCCTGCACCGGCCCGACACGATGGATGACGCCACCGGTGCCGCTTTTTTGATCGCTTATGGAACGTCGCATCTGGCGCTGACCCGTGCAACCACCCTCAGTCCGGGCGAAAAACTAGTGGTGCTGGGCGCGGGCGGCGGCGTCGGGCTGACCGCTGTCGAAGTGGGCGCCGCACTCGGCGCGGAGGTCACGGCGGTGGCGCGCGGCACCGACAAGCTGGCCGCGGCACAGGCGGCCGGCGCCACCCATCTGATCGACAGCAACGCGGTAGAGGATCTGCGCGCCGCGATCAGCGCGCATGGCGCCGTCAATGTGGTCTACGATCCGGTCGGCGGCCCCCTGGGCGAAACCGCCATGCGCTGCCTCGCCCCCGAGGGCCGTCACCTGCTGATCGGCTTTGCCTCGGGTGATCTGCCGGTGCTGAAGCCGAACCACATGCTGGTCAAGAACATCTCCGCCATCGGCTTTTACTGGGGCGGCTATCTGGCCTTTGATCCCAAGGCCCTGACCGACAGCCTGTCCGAGCTGATGACCTGGCATGCTGAGGGCAAGATCAAACCCCGGGTCGACCAGGTGCTGCCGCTGGAGCGCGCCAATGAGGCGCTTGAGCTTTTGCGCGCGCGCAAGGTCACCGGCAAGATCGTGGTCACGCCGTAAGCGCCAGATGCGGCGCCATATAGGAGCGCCGCACCATATCCGCCAGCACCTGCACCACCTCCTTGCCCTGCGCCTCGCGCACATAAAGGTTGATGCGGAACACGCCCAGATCGGGCAGCGCGCCGCCATGGGGCACGATTTCCAGGGCTTCGATGGCGGCGCCCTGGATCTGGGCATTCACCGCAATATCGGCGGCCAGCATCGCCTCGATGGTCCGTGAACTGTCGGATTCGACCGCCATGGTCCAACCGATCCCGGCCCCGTCCAGCGCCTCCTGCATCGGGCGGCGGAAGGTGCAGCCCGGTTCCGAGGCCAGCGGCATCGGGCGTTTCTGCCAGGCCTTGCCGCCCGGCGCCCCGTACCAGACCAGCGGCTTTTCGATCAGGGTTTCACCGCCGGGCTGCAGATCCCGTTCGGTGGTCAGGATCAGATCACATTCGCCGCCGTTGAACATTTCCATCAGCCGCAGGGTGCCGGCCGAGATCAGCCGCACCCGCATCCGGGGATGTTCGGCGGCAAACATCTGCAGCACCTGGGGGATCGCCGGATGGACGATGTCATGGGGCACGCCCATGACCAGTTCGCCCTCATAGGCGCTGTCGGTCATCCGGGCATAGACCTCATCGTTGAGCGCCAGCAGGCGGCGGCCGTAGCCCAGCAATTGCTCCCCCGCCGTGGTCAGGGCAATGCCGCGCCCGGCCCGGTCGAGAAGCGCCTGATCCAGGTTTTCCTCCAGCCGCTTGAGCTGCATCGACACCGCCGATTGGGTAAGATTGAGCACCGCGGCGGCCTTGGTCACGCCGCCGGTATCGGCCACCGCCACAAAGGAGCGCAGGGCGGTCAGATCGAGACTTCGGGGCATATCACAACTCCTGATGTATTGCGTCAAAAATATTCGTTTTTCAAATGTATCCTGATCCGCCATATACATCAACAGATTTGATGCATCGGCAGTCACCCATGCCGAAAACGAAAGGAAAGACCGATGAATGCCCGCCCCCGCGCCCATGGCGCCGCCCTGCCCCATCTGCACCGTCGGCCCCGCCGCGGTTCGATTCTCACCATGATCTTTGCGCTCGAAGACCTCTGGCGCAGCCGCCGGGCACTGAACCGGCTGGATTCGACGGCGCTCGAGGATCTGGGCCTCAGCCGGGATGCGGCCGCAGCCGAGGCCAAGCGCCCGGTCTGGGACGCGCCCCAGCGCTGGTTCCAGTAATCCGCTCCCGGCCATGAAACTGTCTCATTCGCTGCTTAAAACAGTTGAAAATCCGACCATTCCCACCATATTTGGTAGGGAATGGCCGGAGACCGGCACGAGAGACAGCAAGGAGCACATCTAAATGGCTGAGTTTGATACCATCCGCACGTCACAGACGGGTGTTGGGACGGCCGAGATTCACGAAGGCCTGCGCGCCCATATGAACAAGGTCTACGGCACCATGTCCGTGGGCATGCTGGTGACCGCAGGCGTGGCCTGGGCCGTGGGCTCGAGCCCCGAACTTCTGTCGATCTTCCGTGATCCGATCACCCTGCAGCCCAATATTCTGGGCTGGATCGCCATGTTCCTGCCTTTGGGCATGGTTTTCCTCTTCGGGGGCATGATCAACCGGTTGTCGGCCTCCGGCGCGCAGACGTTCTTCTATGTCTTCGCCGCCGCCATGGGCCTGTCGATCGCCTGGATCTTCGCCGCCTTCACCGGCGTCTCGATCGCCCAGACCTTCCTTGCCACATCGGCGGGTTTCGCCGGTCTCAGCCTCTGGGGCTACACGACCAAGCGTGATCTGTCGGGCATGGGATCCTTCCTGATGATGGGTCTGATCGGCCTGATCATCGCCATGGTGATCAACATCTTCCTCGCCTCGTCGGCCATGGCCTTTGCCATCTCGGTGATCGGTGTTCTGATCTTCGCGGGCCTCACCGCCTATGACACCCAGAAGATCAAGACCGACTATCTCGCCCATGCCCATGCGATGGATGACGAATGGCTGGCGAAATCGGCGATCATGGGGGCTCTGAACCTCTATCTCGACTTCATCAACCTCTTCATGTTCCTGCTGCAGTTCATGGGCAGCCGCGAGTAATCCGCAGGGAACCCGTAAAAAAGAAGGGCCGGTTTTCACCGGCCCTTTTCTTTTGCGCTTATGCCTCGTCTTCGCCTTCGGGTTCGATCAGATAGGGTTGCAGGGTCATGATCTGCATCCAGAGAAAGAGGAACATGGCAATGGGAAAGACGAAGTTTTCGATCTTGACCCAGGCATCGGTGCTCATGGTGCGCCAGACCAGTTCATTGGCCAGCGCCAGAGCGGCGAAGAAGCCGGTCAGCCGTTTGGTGAGCTTCATCCAGCCTTCGTCCTTCATCGGCAGGAATTCCGCCATCACCCAGGCCAGATAGGACCGGCCCTGCAACAGGCCGACGCCCAGGATCAGGGCGAACAGCCCGTAGACCAGCGTGGTCTTGATCTTGAAGAAGCGTTCGTCATTCATCCAGACCGTCAGCCCGCCGAAGACCACCACCATGACGATGGTGAAGACCTGCATCCGGCTGAGCTTGCCGTTCAGTTTCCACAAGACCCCCATGGAGGCCAGCAGGATCGGCACAAAGACCCCGGCGGCGACGATGAAGCCGGAATACGCGGTGCCGCCGATCGTGTAGGTTTCGTCGCGCATGTAAAGATAGGCGACAAAGAACAGGATCGGCGGGCCCAGTTCCAGGACCTGTTTCAAAACCGGGTTGATCTCACGTGCACTCATGGGGCCTCCGTTGTCCCGCTGATATAGGGGGTCAGCCGCCCCATTCCACGATTACCGCGCCCAATGCAATAAGCGCGATCAGGGTCAGGCGGCGCGGTCCCACCTTTTCGCCCAGCATCAGCCAGCCCAGAAGGGCGGCGAAGACCACGGAGGTTTCGCGCAAGACGGCGGCTTCGCCGACCTTGTCGAGCCGTGTTGCCAGCATGATGCCCCCGAAGGAAAAGAAGGCGACAATGGCGCCGGTGAAGCCAAGCCGGACCACGGGCGCCAGCGGATCGGGCAACCGCCCCCGGTGCCAGATCAGATAGCCGATCGGAAAGGCCAGACCGTCAATCAGAAAGAACCAGAAAAGGAAGGTGAAGGGGTTTTCCACCGCCCGGATCACATAGGCATCCCAGGTGGTGTAAAGGGCCACGATCCCGCCGGTCAGGAGCGCGAGCCCCAGGGCCAGCGGCAGCCGCGCCCGGTCGATCACGATATGGCGCAGGTTGTAGACCGCAAGCCCCAGAATGCCGGTCATCAGGCAGGCGACGCCGAGCCATTGCAGGGGCGCGAAGCTTTCGTTGAACAGAAGCCCCGCGCCGATCACGGTGAAGGCGGGGCTGGAGCCGCGCACCACCGGATAGACCACCGTATAGGCGCCGAACGTATAGGCGCTGGCCTGCGCCAGCTTGTAGCCCACATGGATTGCCCAGGCGATGGCGAAGAGCCACCAAAGCTCGGCCGGCGGCCAGGGCACGAAGAAAAGCGCAATCGGCAGGGCGATGAGCGCGTAGGAGGCGTCGATAAAGGCGCGCGCGGTCCAGGGGTCGGTCTTGCCCTTTTGCAGCGCGCCGAAAAAGGCATGCAGGAAAGCCGCCTGCAGGGCCAGCACCAGCGCCAGGGTTTTGCCCGCCTCGGTGCCGGCCAGATCGGTGATCCATTCGCCCATGGTCAGATCGTTTCCGGCGTGGCCTGGTAGAGGTGGATCCGGGTCAAGGCGGCAAGGCCGAGGGCCACGAGCAGGGTCCAGAGCGTCTGGTCGGCCACCAGTGGCAGATCGGGCAGGTTCAGGACCGCCAGATAGGGCAGGATCAAACCGGCGAGTGGTGCCACATGGGGGCGGCTGTCCGCCCAGGCCGCGCTGAGCGTGACACCCGGGGTGTCATTGGCGGCGGCGGGCAGGATCGCGCCGCAGCGGAACCAGATCCAGGCGCCCAGGGCGGGCAGGATCCCGTTCGTCATCACCGACAACCAAAGCGGCGTGGGGGAGACGAACAGGTGTTCGATGGCGGTTTCGTGGAGGATCCATCCCGGCAGCAGCACCGCCACGAACAGCACAAAAGCCAGTTTGAGCGCGGCCCGGAGATAAAGCGCCAGCGCCCGCCCCGTGACCAGTGGCCGTGCCACAGGCAGAAGGATCCGGTGCCAGATCATCGCGCAGAACAGCATCGCCGCCCAATAGGCCAGCCAGCCCAGAAAAATCACGCTGAAATTGCGCAGGCGCGGCCCGTCGGCCTGCAACAGACCGCCGACCAACCCGTCCTGCACATGGGCAAAAAGCGTCTCGAAACCGAGTGTCAGGACCAGATAGAGCGGCAAAAGGCGCAGGAGCAGATCTCCGCGCGCCTCCCAGATCATCCGCCCCAGATCCCGGTAGAAATTCAAGCCTCGAGCCCGGTGAGCGCGGCGGCGAATTCCCTCGGATCAAACGGCTGCAGATCGTCGATCTGCTCGCCCACGCCGATGGCATGGATCGGCAGGCCGAACTTGTCCGCCAGCGCCACCAGCACGCCGCCCTTGGCGGTGCCGTCAAGCTTGGTCATCACCAGACCGGAGACGTCGGAGACATCGCGGAAGATTTCCACCTGCCCCAGCGCGTTCTGACCGGTGGTCGCATCGAGCACCAGCAACGTGTTGTGGGGCGCATCCGGGTCTTTCTTGCGGATCACGCGGACGATCTTGGCCAGTTCCTCCATCAGATCGGCGCGGTTCTGCAGCCGGCCTGCGGTGTCGATCATCAGAAGATCGGCGCCCTCGGCTTCGGCGCGGGTCATGGCATCAAAGGCGAGCGACGCCGGGTCCGAGCCCTCGGGCGCGGTCATCACCGGCACCCCTGCCCGGTCGCCCCAGACCTGCAATTGCTCGACGGCGGCGGCGCGGAACGTGTCGCCTGCGGCGATCACCACCGATTTGCCGGCCGCCTTGAACTGCGAGGCCAGCTTGCCGATCGTGGTGGTCTTGCCGGAGCCGTTGACGCCCACCACCAGCACCACCTGGGGGCGTTTGGGGAAGATCGGCATCGGGCGCGCCACGGGCTCCATGATCCGCGCCACCTCGCCGGCCATCAGTTCCTTCAACTCCTCGGTCGAGAATTTCCGGCCGAACCGGCCCTCGGCCATATTGGCCGAGACCCGCATCGCCGTGTCCACGCCCATGTCGGAGGTGATCAGCAATTCCTCGATCTGCTCCAGCATCTCGTCATCCATCACCCGGCGCATGACCGGGGCCGTGCTGCGGCCGAGCATCCGGGACATGAGGCCGGGTTTCGGCGCGGGGGCCGGTGCCGGTGTCGGCTCGGGCGCAGGCTCCGGGGTCACCGCCGGGGCCGGAGACGTCTCGGCGACGGGCGCAGGTTCGGGCGCAGGTTCGGGGGCCGGATCGGGTTCGGGGATCGGGTCAGGCGCCGTGGTAGGTTCGGGCACAGGTGCGGGTGTCGGGGCCGGTTCGGGCCCGGGGGCCGGCGCGTCGTCCACCGCGCCGCCCTCTTCCACGATGGCGTCCAGCCCCTCATCGATCTTGGAGGAGGATTTGAACAGCCGGTCTTTGAGTTTCGAGAAAAAAGCCATGATCTTCACCTAATGGGCAGAGACGCCAGATGGAAGCGACAAAAGCGCCTCTGGCCTCGGCCCCGCGCCCATGGCAAGCTGGCCCCATGCGTGCCCCCCTCGCCTTGTGCCTTACCCTTTCCGCCCTGCCCGGCCATGCTCAGGATCAGGTGCTGAGCCTTGAGGCATTCGAACGGCTGGTGACCGGCCAGACCTTCTACTTTCAAAGCGAAGGCCGCGATTACGGGGCGGAGGATTACCGGGACGGGCGCCGGGTGCGCTGGTCTTTTCTGGACGGAGAATGTCTGGAGGGGGAATATTACGCAGAGGGACCGCTGATCTGCTTTTCCTATGAAGAATTCCCCGGTCCGCAATGCTGGGAATTCCGGCTCCGGGGTGGCCGCCTGGTGGGCCTTTTCGAAGGCGATCCGGGCAATACGGTGCTGATCGAAAGCGGCCGCCGGGACGAGCCGCTTTACTGCCTTGGCCCGGAGGTGGGCGTCTGAACCGCTGCCGGTTCAGCCCAGCTTGGATTTCACCATCGGGCCGACGGCGCCGAAATCCATCTGGCCGGTGTATTTCGCCTTCAGCGCGCCCATCACCTTGCCCATGTCGCGGATCGATGTGGCGCCGGTCTCGGCAATGGCCGCTTCGACCGCCTTTTCGGTTTCCGCCTCGTTCAGCTGCCGGGGCAGGAAATCCTCGATCACCGCGATTTCCGCGCGTTCCTGTTCGGCCAGTTCCAGACGGCCGCCCTCTTCATAGGCGCGGGCCGATTCCTGGCGCTGTTTGACCATCTTGCCGAGGATCGACAGGATATCCGCCGAGCCGACACCGGCATCGGCCGCATCGCCGCCTTCGGCGCGCAGGGCAATGTCGCGGTCCTTGATGGCGGCGTTGATCAGGCGCAGGGTCGACAGCCGCCCCTTGTCCTTGTCGCGCATGGCGGTTTTCAACGCCTCGGCGATCTGTTCTCGCAATTCCATGGCTTCCCTCGTGACCCCCAGAGCAGAGTCGCAACCCTATAGGAGGGAAATCGCGCCTGCAACAGGTGTGAATTTTGCTAAGCGACTGATTTTTCGGTGTTTCGCAAATCGAGCGGGCCCCTTGACGCCATGGTACGGGGCGCATACACCCCCAGACGTTTACCAACAGAAAAGGGCGTTTCCCATGTCGCACTCGCCGAAGAAACCCACCGCCTGCCTTGCTCTGGCCGATGGGACCGTGTTTTTCGGCGCAGGATTTGGCGCCACCGGCCAGACCACGGCCGAGCTGTGTTTCAACACCGCCATGACCGGCTACCAGGAGATCATGACCGATCCGTCCTATGCGGGTCAGGTCGTCACCTTCACCTTTCCGCATGTGGGCAATGTGGGCGTGAACCCGGAAGATGACGAAACCGCCGACCCGGTGGCCGAGGGCATGGTGGTGAAATGGGATCCCACCGATCCGTCGAACTGGCGCGCCGCCGAACCGCTGGTGACCTGGCTTGCGAAACGGGGCCGGATCGGCATTGGCGGCATCGACACACGGCGCCTGACCCGGGCGATCCGCCAGCAGGGCGCCCCCCATGTGGCGCTGGCCCATGACCCGGAGGGCAATTTCGACATCGAGGCGCTGGTTGCGGCGGCGCGCGGGTTTTCGGGGCTTGAGGGGCTCGATCTCGCGAAGGACGTCACCTGCGCCCAGTCTTACCGCTGGAACGAGACCCGCTGGGCCTGGCCCGAGGGCTTTGGCACCCTGCCGGAGGCGAAATTCAAGGTCGTGGCGGTGGATTTCGGCGCCAAGCGCAATATCCTGCGCTGCCTTGCCTCGGTGGGGTGCGACGTGACCGTGCTGCCGGCCACCGCCACCGCCGAAGAGGTGCTGGCGCTCGATCCCGACGGGCTCTTTCTGTCCAATGGTCCCGGTGATCCGGCGGCCACGGGCGCCTATGCGGTGCCGATGATCCGGGGGGTGATGGAGAAATCCGCCATGCCGATCTTCGGCATCTGCCTCGGTCACCAGATGCTGGCGCTGGCACTTGGCGCCAAGACGGTCAAGATGAACCACGGCCACCATGGCGCCAACCATCCGGTCAAGGACATGGAGACCGGCAAGGTCGAAATCACCTCGATGAACCACGGGTTCACGGTCGACAGCCAGAGCCTGCCCGCCGGTGTGAAGGAAACCCATGTGTCGCTCTTTGACGGGTCGAACTGCGGGATCCGGATGACCGAGCGGCCTGTTTTCTCGGTCCAGTACCATCCCGAAGCCAGCCCCGGGCCCACCGACAGCCTTTATCTGTTCGAACGCTTCGCCGCCGCCATGGCGGGCGAGCCCCAGGACGCCTGAGCCCCGAAATCGACCGTCGACGGGGCGGCGATTAATCGCCGCTTAACCATGTCCTGCCACCTCTGTGCCATGTCCGATGACATGGTGTGCATGTGCTGACATTCCGACGCCCCCTGCCCCTGGTGCTTGGCGCTGGCGCGCGCGTGGATCTGGACCGGCCTGAGGGGGCGGCTCGGGGAGAGACCGCCCATGGCGGGCGGGCTGACGTGCGCGCGCTTGACCGGATCGGGCTGGAAACCGCGCTTCGCAACAGGCTGCTGCCGCTTGAATCCGCCGGCGCGGTGACCCCGGTGGCCTGTGCCGATCCGCGCGATTTTCACCGGCTGGCACCCCATCTGAGGTCCAGGCTCGGCCCGGTGTCCTGGCGGCGCAAATCGGCCCGGGCGATCGAGGCGGAAATCCTGCGCCTGCGCGCCCCCTATCTGGCCCGCCGGGCCGAATGCCGCACGCCGACCCCGGTGTCCTGCCGCAGCTGGTCGGGCTGCGCCACAGCCCATGTGCTGGGCGGCGGGCTGCTGATCGCGCTGGGTCTGGCGCTGTTTGCCCCGCTTGTCTTTTTCACACTTATCGCCTTCTGGGCGGTGCTGACCCTGCTCGGCGTCACCACCCTGCGCCTGATCGGCACGCTGACCTCCCTGCGCTGGGCCCGCCGGACCGGGGTCTGGGTCAGCCACCGCCAGGACCGCATGGCGTTGCGGGATCTGCCGACCATTTCGCTGCTGGTGCCATTGTTCGATGAGCTCGACATCGCCGGGCGGCTGGTGGCGCGGCTGTCGCAGCTGGATTATCCGCGCGACCGGCTCGATGTCTGCCTGATCCTGGAAGCGGGCGACCTGCGCACCGAGGCCGCCCTGCGCCATGCGGAGCTGCCCGGCTGGATGCGGATCGTCCATGTGCCGCCGGGCCCGGTGCGCACCAAGCCGCGGGCGATGAATTACGCGCTCGATTTTTCCGCAGGCGAGATCATCGGCATCTATGACGCGGAAGATTGCCCGGCCCGCGACCAGCTGCGCAAAGTGGCGCTGGCCTTCCACCGGGCGCCGCCCGATGTCGCCTGCCTGCAGGGCGTGCTCGATTTCTACAATGCCCACGAAACCTGGCTGACCCGCTGTTTTTCCATCGATTATGCCGCCTGGTTCCGCCTGGTGCTGCCCGGTCTGTCGCGGCTCGGCTTCGTCATTCCCCTGGGCGGGACCACGGTGTTCTTTCGCCGCCGCGCCCTTGAAGACCTCGGGCGCTGGGACGCCCATAATGTCACCGAGGATGCGGATCTGGGCGTGCGGCTCGCGCGGCACGGTTTTCGCTGTCAGTTCGTCGCCACGGTGACCGAAGAAGAGGCCACCAGCCGGATCTGGCCCTGGCTGAAACAGCGTTCGCGCTGGATCAAGGGCTATGCGATGACCTGGGCGGTGCATATGCGCGCGCCGCGCCAGTTGCTGGCCGATCTCGGGCCGAAACGGTTTCTGGGGGTGCAGCTTCTGATCTTCGGCACCCTCAGCCACTTCCTGCTGGCGCCCTTCCTTTGGTCCTTCTGGCTGATCCTGCTGGGTCTGCCGCACCCGATCCGGGAGGTTTTCGCGCCTTCGGTGATCGTGGCCATCGCCATCCTGTTCTTCACCGCCGAGGTGCTGACCCTGCTGACCGCCGCCCTGTCCGTTGCCACCCCGCGCCATTCCTGGCTGATCAAATGGGTGCCGGTGATGCACCTTTACTATCCGCTGGCCGCGCTTGCCTCGTGGAAAAGCCTGATCGAACTGATCTGGCGGCCGTTTTTCTGGGACAAGACCGCCCATGGCAAGGGGCGGGTCACTCCGCCATCGGAAGATCCGACTTCGCCGCCTGATCCGCATCCCGCCTGAGCCGCGCCTCGAAGGCCCGGCTGATATGGCCCCGGAGTGCGGCCTGCGCGGCGGCGCCGTCATGGGCGGCGATGGCCTCGACGATCTGGCTGTGTTCCTCCACCGCCACGAGGCTGCGCCCTTCGGCGGCCAGCGAGGTCGTGGCCATCAGCGCCATCGAGCGGTAGACCAGATCAAGCTGCTGGACGAGAAAGCGGTTGTGCGATGCCAGATGCACCTGGCGGTGGAAGCGCCGGTTGGTGCGTGCAAGCGCTGCCGGATCATCCACCAGCGCCCGGTCCTGCTCCACATAATCGCGCAGAATGCGGATTTCTTCTTCCGTGGCATGAGACGCGGCCAGCTTCGCCGCCAGCGCCTCCAGTTCCGAGCGCACCATGTAAAGCTCGGCCATCTGCGAATGATCGAGCGAAGCCACCACCAGCGAGCGCCCGTCGCGCGCCAGCAGCGACTGGGTTTCAAGCCGTTGCAGCGCCTCGCGAATGGGCGTGCGCGAAACCCCGAAGCGATCGGCCAGATCGCTTTCCACCAGCCGGTCGCCCGGGCGAAATGTGCCAATATCGATCGCGTTCAGGATCAGATGATAGGCGTCTTTTTGCGTGTTGCGCGCATCCGTGGTCATGGCACTCCTCCAGTGTCCCAGACCCTATGCCAGCCGCGCCCGGTTGAAAAGCGCGCCGCCCCCTCTCTGGCCAAGACCCCGCCGCTCCGCTAGACCGGCGCCATGCCGAAAGATGCCTTCTCCCATGTGGACACCTGGGTGTTCGACCTCGACAACACGCTTTACCCGCCCGAAGTGCGGCTCTTTGATCAGATCGAGGTCCGGATGACCGCCTGGGTCGCCGAGGCGCTTGGGGTGGATGCGGCGCGGGCCGATGAGTTGCGCAAGGAGTATTGGCACCGCTATGGCACGACGCTGGCGGGTCTGATGCGCGAACACGGGGTTGATCCGGCGCCTTATCTTACGGATGTGCATGACATTTCCTTTGACGCGCTTGAGCCCGACCCGGATCTGGCCACCGCCATCGCGGCGCTGCCGGGGCGGGTGCTGGTCTATACCAATGGGAGCGAACCCTATGCCCGGCGGGTGCTGGAAGCGCGCGGGCTGCACCATCTCTTCGAGACGGTCTACGGGGTCGAACATGCGGAATTTCGCCCCAAACCGGAACGCGCCGCCTTTGAGGCGATCATTGCCCGCGACGGGTTCGCCCCCGGCCGGGCGGCGATGTTCGAGGATGATGCGCGCAATCTGGAAGCGCCCCGCGCCCTGGGGATGCGCACGGTCCATGTGGCGCCCGAAGCACCCGCGCTGCCCCCCCATGTGGATCACCATACCGACGATCTGGCCGGGTTTCTGAGGCGGCTGACCTGAGACACCCTGCCCGCTTTTCTCTGCGCACCAAAGGAATATGTAGGCCCCATGGACCTGGATCATTGCGACCTTTTCGTCTCGGGCGGCGGCATTGCCGGCCTGATTGCCGCCCTGGCCTTTGCCGAAGCGGGGGCATCCGTGGTGCTGGCCGATCCCGCGCCCCCTCCCAGCGATCCGCAGAAAGGCGATCTGCGTTCCACCGCCTATCTGCAACCGGCGCGTGCGCTGCTGGAGGAGATCGGGATCTGGGATCAGCTAGCCCCGGGCGCGGTGCCGCTCGAAGTGCTGGAAGTCATTGATTGCGCAGGCGATCCGGCGGAGGCGCGCACCCGCCGGGCGTTTCAATCCTCCGATCTGGGCGCCCCGGCCTTTGGCTGGAACCTGCCCAATGCGGAGACCCGTCTGGCGCTCGCCCGGGCCGCCGAGGCCCATCCGAAGATCGATCTGCGGTTCGGCACCGGGTTCACCGCACTACTCGCCCGCGACCGGGAGGCGCGCATCACCCTGAGCGACGGCGCCCGGATCGCCACACGGCTGGCCCTGGGCGCCGATGGACGCGCGTCACCTCTGCGGGCGGCCGCCGGGATCGAGGTGGACACCACCCGCTACGGGCAGAAGGCGCTGGCCTTTGCGGTCAGCCATCCGGAACCGCATAACGCGGTTTCGACCGAGCTTTATCTCGACGGCGGCGCGTTCGTGCTGGTGCCCCTGCCCGATCACCAGGGCCAACCGGCGTCTGCCGTGGTCTGGATGAATGACGGCCCGGAGGCGCTCAGGCTGCAGGCCCTGCCCGAGACGGAGTTCAACGGGGCGGCCAGTGCGCGGTCCACCCATGTGCTAGGCCCGCTGTCCCTGATCACCCCGCGCCAGGTCTGGCCGGTGGTGACCCAGACCGCGCGGGCGCTGACAGCGAGGCGGGTGGCGCTGATCGCGGAAGCCGCCCATGTGCTGCCGCCGATCGGGGCGCAGGGGCTGAACACCTCACTGATGGATCTGCGGTTCCTGCTGGACCTCTACAAGGCCGCCCCCGTTTCCCTCGGAACTCCAGCCCATCTCACGGCCTTTTCTGAGAAGCGGGAAAGGGAAATCGCGATCCGAGCCCGGACGATCGATCTCTACAACCGGATCTGTAGAAGCGATATCGTGCCGGTTCAGACCTTGCGATCTCTCGGGTTGCGCATTGTCCATGATATCAAGCCGTTGCGCCAAAGCGTGATGCGTGCGGGACTGGGTGGCTGACCGGCAGGTCTCAGCTGCCGCGCCCTCTGCTCGCATCGCCGCCAACCGTGATGATCTGGACAAACACCCCGCAGCGGATTGAACCGATGGGCGAACGACAGACCCGAAAAACGTCCCGCTCGCGGAGAACGCCTCTGTCGGGCAATCTGGGCCGACAGGCTCATGTCCTCCATGCCCGACAGGAAATGACGTTTTTCTGGGCCAAGGGATCAATTGCGCGCTGACGCGCTTCCCACCGGTCCCAGGATCTCCCAATCGTCGTAATCAGCGGAGAGAAAGCTGCTCTGATGATAGGCCTGCAGGATGGGATCCGGTTCCATCGCGCGGCTTTCGTGGATGAAAGACTGCATATGTCTGAACGCGTCCTGTTGGTTCGACGCAAATACCATATGGCGCGTAAACGGTAGGTTGACCCGGTATCCGTCCAATCGGCGCATGGACTTTTCCCCCCAGGTGACGCTCTCTTTTTCAAGGTTTGCAAAGGTGATGTCCGCCCGCCCTTTTTCAATCATTTCCGCCAATTTATGGTAATGCGCTATGGTGATGACTTCGGCCAATTGAAGATTGTTCATTGCAACCACGTCGCTGGTCCAGGATTCGACAGCAAGACCTCTGAGTTCCCGGATTTCGTCGGACGACGAGACTGACAAAACATCTTCACGATTGTCTGTGGTGAAAAGCCCGACAAAGAACTGATCGTCCTTTAGTGCCGGATCGCTGATCAAAAGATCGGAAAATTCTTCGGTCAGGGTGTTTCGCGGCAAGCTGCTGGCATAGGCATCCGCCTGGCCCTTTTGCAGAACGCGCAGGGCACGGGCCGGGTTCGGGACAACGACGAATTCGATCCTGTCAGCAATGTCCCCGCGTCGCAACGCATGGCAGATGAACATGAGTTCCATATTCACCCGCAAGGTATCCTTGAGGATCGGATCATCCAGCGCCGGGCACCTGTCCACGTCTATATGAGTGTCATAGCCCGGCTTGGGGACCGAAGAATATTTCAACCGCTCATCGTGATTTCCCTCGTGGATCGCGATTCGAAACACCCGGTCCTGATTGGCCAAGGCCGTGGTGGCGAGCGAGAAAAACATAGCTGACGCCAGAGTTGAGCACAGTACGAAAGCCTTCACGTCGTAGCCCATCTTCACCTCCTGGATCCGGAACTTGCGGAAAGGATAAGACAAGAAGCGATAGCACTTCCTGAATCATCGGAGGGTCTCCCGATGACATTCGACGCAAAACGACACGAACCGTTAAGGTTTAAGGGGCCACATCCGCAAGAACGGCCTCCAGCCGGGCAACGGAAGCATCCACGTCCTGCAATTTGTCGAGACCGAAGAGCCCGAGGCGGAAACTGCTGTAATCGTCCCCCTCGCCCACTTTGAGCGGCACGCCCGCGGCGATCTGAACGCCGCGGGCCGCAAAGGCCCGGCCCGACTGGACCTCGGGATTGTTGGTGTAGCAAACCACCACGCCCGGGGCGGCACACGCGTCGGCCGCGACAGAGCGGATGCCGCGTGCAGCCAGGGCGGCGCGCACTTTTGTCCCCTGCTCCCACTGGGCGTCTTTCAATTTGTCGAACCCGATAACCTTCGTTTCCACCATTACATCGCGGAAATCGCGCAGCGCATCGGTGGGCATGGTGGCGTGATAGGCATGGCCGCCGTTTTCATAGGCCTCCATGATCGAAAGCCATTTGCCCAGATCGGCGGCAAAACTGGACGATGGACGGGATTTGACCTGCGCCAATGCGGCGTCCGACATCATCACGAGACCTGTGGACGGCGCCGCCGACCAGCCTTTTTGCGGGGCCGAGATCAGCACATCGACGCCAAGCGCTTTCATGTCGACCCAGATGCAGCCCGAGGCGATGCAATCGAGCACGAAAAGCCCACCCACCTCATGCACGGCGGCGGCCACTTCGGCGATATAGTCATCGGGCAGGATCATGCCGGCAGACGTCTCCACATGAGGCGCGAAGACGACGGAAGGTTTGGCCTCGCGGATCCTGGCGACCACCTCGTCGACGGGCGCAGGCGCGAACGGGGCCAGCGGATCGTTGCCGCTGCGCCGCGCCATCATGACGATTTCCTCGGACGGCAGCTTGGCCGCCTCGAAGATCTGGCTCCAGCGGAAGGAAAAGAACCCGTTGCGGATCACCATCACGGTTTCATCTTCGGCCAATTGCCGCGCCACCGCTTCCATCGCATAGGTGCCGCCGCCGGGCACCAGCGCCACCCCATCGGCATTGTAAACCTCGCGCAGAAGCCCCGAAATGTCGCGCATCACACCCTGGAAGGCGGCACTCATGTGATTGAGAGAGCGATCGGTGAAGACCACCGAAAATTCCAGCAGCCCATCGGGATCGATATCGTCGCGCAAAGCAGACATGGCATTTCTCCTGCAAAGTTTCCTTCGGGGTAACTGGCGCGCCCCGGCGATGCAAAGCCTATCTTGGTATACCGGGGCTCAGATCGGCCCGGCGCGGCGTTCCTCGCTCAAAAGCACATTGGCCTCCACATCACCCACGCCCGGCAAGAGCATGATCCGGCGTCTCAGCACCCGTTCGAAATCAGCGATGTCGCGGGCGACCACGCGCAGGCGGTAATCATAGAGGCCCAGCACATGCTGGACGGTCTGAACCTCGGGGATGGCCGAGACCGCGCGTTCGAAATCCTCAAGGCTGACCCGGCCCTTGGTGGCGAGTTTCACGCCCAGAAAGACAGTGACGCCGAAGCCGAGTTTCACCGCATCCAACTCGATCCGCCGCCCCGCGATCACGCCCGCTTCGCGCAGACGTTGCAGGCGGCGCCAGGCCGCGGGCTGCGACAGCCCGGCGATCCGGCCGAGAGCGCCGGCGCTGAGGGTCGCATCGGCTTCCAATGCGCGCAGGATCGTGCGGTCGGCCGCGTCCAGATCGATCATACCGGCAGAGCCTCTTCGGTCTTGATGGTCGAGATATGCATCAAGGCCTCGATTTCGGCGATATGCGGCAGGGTCAGGATCGCCTCGCGATAAAGCGTCTGGTAATGGGCCAGATCGCGGGCAATGACGGAAAGGCGCACATCGACCCGGCCGAGAAAGGTCTGGATGGCGAGCACCTCGGGGATGGCGCGGGCCGCTTCCTGAAATTCGGCCATGGCATTGGCATGGGTCTTGTCGAGGGTGAAACGCAACGAGACCTCGACCGCATATCCCAGGGCCTGCCAGTTGATCCGGGTGCGCTGGCCCTTAAGGATGCCCTGATCGGCCAGCCGGTCGAGCCTGCGGGTGGCGGTGGCATTGGTCACGCCCGAACGTTCGGCCAGATCGCTGATCCGCGCTTGCGGATCGGCCTGCAGATAGCGCAGCAAGCGCCGGTCGAGATCGTCGAGCATGAAATTTTCGCCAATTTCCGATTTGATGAATGATCTTATACAGGAACATGCAATTACTTGTCCATTCACCTCTGCCATCCGCTGAAATTCTGCCTATGGTCGCGGCCAGAAACACCGCCTCAGAGGAAGGACGAAACATGCGCGTTTACTATGACCGCGATTGCGACATCAACCTGATCAAGGACAAGAAAGTGGCGATCCTGGGCTATGGCTCCCAGGGCCATGCCCATGCGCTGAACCTGCGCGACTCGGGCGCCAAGAACCTTGTCGTCGCCCTGCGCGAAGGCTCCGCCTCCGCCGCCAAGGCCGAAGCCGAAGGGCTGCAGGTGATGGGCATTGCCGAAGCTGCCGCCTGGTGCGACCTGATGATGTTCACCATGCCCGATGAGCTTCAGGCCGAGACCTACAACAAGTATGTCAAAGACAACATCCGCCCCGGTGCCGCCATCGCATTCGCCCACGGGCTGAACGTGCATTTCGGCCTGATCGAAGCACCTGAAAGCGTCGACGTGATCATGATGGCCCCGAAAGGCCCCGGCCACACCGTGCGCGGCGAATACACCAAAGGCGGCGGCGTGCCCTGCCTGGTGGCGGTTCACAATGACGCTTCCGGCAAGGCCCTGGAAATCGGCCTGTCCTACTGCTCCGCCATCGGTGGCGGCCGGTCGGGCATCATCGAAACCGACTTCAAGGAAGAATGCGAAACCGACCTCTTTGGTGAGCAGGCCGTGCTTTGCGGTGGCCTCGTGGAACTGATCCGCATGGGCTTTGAGACCCTGACCGAAGCCGGTTACGCGCCCGAGATGGCCTATTTCGAATGCCTGCACGAAGTGAAGCTGATCGTCGACCTGATCTATGAAGGCGGCATCGCCAACATGAACTACTCGATCTCGAACACCGCCGAATACGGTGAGTACGTTTCGGGTCCGCGCATCCTGCCCTACGACGAAACCAAGGCGCGGATGAAAGCGGTTCTGACCGACATCCAGTCGGGCAAATTCGTGCGTGACTTCATGCTTGAGAACGCCGTCGGTCAGCCGATGTTCAAATCCACCCGTCGCAACAACGACGCCCACCAGATTGAAGAAGTGGGCGAGAAGCTGCGCGGCATGATGCCCTGGATCTCGGCCGGCAAGCTGGTCGACCAAGCCAAGAACTAAGACCCCTGCCCCGGGCGCGCGCCGCCCGGGGCACCTCCCTTTCCCGAAAGATCGATGATGGACGCCCCGTCCCGTGCAAACTGGCTCCGCCTGGCCACGCTTGGCCTGATCTGGGGCGCGTCCTTTCTGGGCGTGTCGCTGGCCTTGCGCGATGTGGGTCCGCTGACGGTGGCCGCCGCGCGGATCACCCTGGCCGCGCTCATCCTCGTGAGTTTCTCCTTCGTCAAAGGTGCCGGCCTGCCGAACTGGAACGGCCCCAATGGCAGGCTGATCTGGCTCGCGGCCCTGATCGTGGCGCTGGCCACCAATGCCGTGCCTTTCGCGCTTTTGTCCTGGGCGCAGCAATCGGTGGCTTCGGGGTTCGCCGGGGTCTGCATGGCCATCGTGCCGCTTTTCGTCCTGCCGCTGGCGCATGTTTTCGTGCCCGGCGAACGCATGCATCTGCGTCGGGTGATCGGCTTCCTGATCGGCACCATCGGGGTCGCGGTGCTGATCGGGCCGGAAGCCTTTGCCAGCACCGGGGCCGAAGGCGAAACCCTCGCCCGGTTGGCCTGTGTGGCCGCCGCTGCCTGCTATGCGATCGGTTCGATCACCACGCGGCGCTGCCCGGAGGTGAATTTCCATGCGCTGGCCGCCGCCGTGATGCTGCTGGCAAGCGTGATCCTGTTGCCGGTGGCGCTCTGGGTCGAAGGCCTGCCGGAGCGGATCACACCCCTGTCGCTGCTGGCGCTTCTTTACCTCGGCATCCTGCCCACGGCGCTGGCACAACTCCTGCTGGTTCAGGTGGTGCGCGAAGCCGGGCCGACCTTCACCAGCCTGGTGAATTACCAGGTGCCGGTCTGGTCCATTCTGCTCGGCGCGGTGATTCTATCCGAACCCCTGCCCGCCAGCCTATTCTTGGCGCTCGCGCTGATCTTTGTCGGCGTCATGCTCAGCCAGTGGGGCGCTCTGCGGCGGCTGTTCAGCGCGACCTAGACCGCGCGCTCCACCTCAGCCACGATACCGTCGACCACGCGGGCGAGCAGGTTCTCATCCTCGCATTCGGCCATGACACGGATCAGCGGTTCGGTGCCGGATTTGCGGATCAGGAGCCGTCCGGCGCCCTCAAGCCGGGCTTCCGCCTCGGCAATCGCCGCCTTCACATGGGCCGCCTCTAGCGGCTGCGCGCCGACCTCGAAACGCACGTTCTTGAGCAGCTGCGGGACCGGCGCAAAGGCCTGGCGCAAGGCGCTGGCGGGACGCCCCGTGCGTTTCATCTCGGCCAGGAATTGAAGTCCGGCCAAAAGACCGTCGCCGGTGGTCGCATAATCGGTCATCACGATATGGCCCGATTGTTCACCGCCCAGATTGTAGCCGCCCGCGCGCATTGCCTCGACCACATATCGGTCGCCGACACCGGTGCGCAGAAGCTTCAGCCCCCGGTCACCGAGATACCGCTCAAGCCCGAGGTTCGACATCACCGTGGCCACCAGCGCCCCGCCCCTCAGCCGGCCTTCCTCGGCCCAGCGGGCGGCAAAGAGCCCCATGATCTGATCGCCATCGGCCAGTTGCCCGGTTTCATCGAGGATCATCACCCGGTCCGCGTCACCATCGAGGCAGATCCCCACATCCGCCCCATGGGCCACCACCGCCTCGGCGGCCGCACGGGTGTCGGTTGACCCGCAAGCGAGGTTGATATTGGTGCCGTTGGGCGCGACCCCCACCGGGATCACCTCGGCGCCCAGTTCCCAAAGCACCTGAGGGGCCGCGCGGTAGGCCGCCCCGTTGGCGCAATCGACCACCACCTTGAGACCCTCCAGGGTCAGATCGCCGGGGAAGGTCGATTTGACCCGTTCCACATAGCGGAAAAGCCCGTCGTCGATCCGCTTGGCGCGGCCGATGTTGCCCGCGGCCGAGGGCGCGATCTCACCGGCCATCAACGCTTCGATCTCGGCTTCGGCCTCGTCGGAGAGTTTGAACCCGTCGGGGCCGAAGAACTTGATGCCGTTGTCCTCATGGGGGTTGTGGCTGGCCGAGATCATCACCCCCACATCGGCGCGCATGGAGCTGACCAGAAGCCCGACCGCAGGTGTCGGCACCGGGCCCAGCAGGAGCACATTCATGCCGGTGGAGGTGAAGCCCGCCGTCAGCGCGTTTTCGAACATATAGCCCGACAGCCGCGTGTCCTTGCCGATCACCACCCGGTGTGCGGCGGATCCGTCGCGGCGAAAGAAGCGGCCCGCCGCGGCACCAAGGCGCAGCGCCATTTCCGCCGTCATCGGGTGGCTGTTGGCGCGGCCACGCACGCCGTCGGTTCCAAAGAGTTTACGTGTCATTCTGCCCTGCTCGACTGCTGGTTGGCTTTTGCCTGAGCTTACCACGGAGCTGCGCCGGGTCGAAGGCGAAAACCCGCCGTCGGCTCAGCGCAGGGCGACCCGGCTGCCTTCGCGGTAGAAATGATGCACCCCGATGGTGGTGGTGCGCGGAAACACCTTGGCCCAGTTCGGGCGCACCGCCTTGGTGTGGTAATGGGTGGCCCCCTTGGTCAGGGCGCGCGGCGCCCCGTCGAGCATCAGCTTGGCCACCTTGCCCACCAGGGCGCGGGCCTTGTCGTCCTTCATGTGCTCGGGACGGCCATCGCAGGTATAGGTGAACTGGCAGCGGAATTTCACCCCGGTGCCCTGATTGATCACGCCGCAGACCGTATCGGGATAGCGCCGGTCATCGACCCGGTTCAGGATCACCTCGGCGACGCCGAAAATGCCCTTCACCGTCTCGCCCCGGGCTTCGAAATAGAGCGCTTCCTTCAGGCAGGCCCATTCCTTGCCGCCCCGCACTGTTGGCATGGCGTTGAGGGACGCGCGAGAATAGAGCCCGCCGGTGGCCTCGGGGGCCTTCACCAGACGGTCGATCCCGCGCTTCTGCACCGTGCGAAGCGCGCGCGCCTCGGTCTGAAACAGCGCGGTGAGACGGGTCTCAAGCGCCGGGTCCTGATCCTGTGCGGTGCCTTGAGCCCCGGCGGTCTCGCCGCCCAGGGTCACCAGTGCCACAGCAAACACGTAAAAGACGGCCTTTATCATCCGGTCCCCCGTAACCAGCGCATCGCGGCACGCGGCCGACAAATGCGATCGCCTTGCGATACCGGCCGGCCCCGGAAAGATAAAGCGCGACAAATTATACAATGAGGGCACGAAACCGCACCAATTCGGCGGAAACTTGCCTAAATATTTGTCTATTTACCACTGGTCGGTGGAAGGCTCGGTCTCTTTGCGAGAATCAGCCGCCGCCAGCTGGGCGGCGGCCAGCCGGGCCACGGGCACCCGGAAGGGCGAACAGGAGACATAGTCGAACCCGGCGGCGCGACAGAAGGCGATCGAGTCGGGATCACCCCCGTGCTCGCCGCAGATCGACAGGGTCAGCCCGTCCTGGGCGGCGCGGGCGCGCTCCGCCCCCATGGACAGAAGTTCGCCCACCCCTTCGATATCGAGCCGGTGGAACGGATCTTCGGGAAACACCCCCTGCCGGACATATTCGCCCATGAACCGGCCGGCATCGTCGCGCGACAGACCATAGGTCATCTGGGTCAGGTCATTGGTGCCGAAGCTGAGGAAGGAAACCTGGGGCGCGATTTCATCGGTGCGCAGGGCGGCGCGCGGGGTTTCGACCATCACGCCCAGCTTGTAATCGAACTCTTCGCCAGTCTGGGTGCGCACGGCGGCGGCCACCGCTTCGATCCGGCCGCGCAGCAATTCCACCTCGCGGCTGGCGGAGACCAGCGGGATCATGATCTCGGGCACCACCTTGCGGGCCTCGGTGCTCGCCGCGATCGCCGCCATGAAAATCGCCGCCGACTGGGCCTCGTAGATCTCCGGGAAAGTCACGCCCAGGCGCACGCCGCGCATCCCCAGCATCGGGTTGAATTCGTCCAGCGCCTCCACGATCCGGGTAACACGGCTGAGCGAAAGTCCCATAGCATCGGCCAGATCGCGCAGCCCGTCGCGGCTTTTCGGCAGGAATTCGTGAAGCGGCGGATCAAACAGGCGGATGCAGACCGGCTTGTCTTCCATCAGCCGGAAAAGTTCCGTGAAATCCGCCACCTGCATCGGCACCAGCCGGTCGAGCGCGGCCGCGCGCCCATCGGCGCTGTCGGCAAAGATCATCTCCCGCATCAGGGTCAGACGGTCTTCTTCGAAGAACATGTGCTCGGTCCGGCAAAGCCCGATGCCCTCGGCCTCGAAGGTCTTGGCGACCTCGGCCTCGGCATAGCTGTCGGCATTGGCGCGCACCTTGATGTCACGCACCTCGTCGGCCCAGATCAGAAGCGTGCGGAAGGCTTCGTCCACATCGGCTTCCAGGAGCGGCACCGCACCGGCCAGCACCGTGCCGGTGGTGCCGTCGATCGTCACCACATCGCCGGGCTTGAACACCCGGCCGTCTTCCGTGGTCAGCGTCCGATCGCGGCGGTTGAGCGCGATTTTCGACGCCCCCACCACCCCCGGCAGGCCAAGCCCCCGGGCCACCACGGCCGCGTGCGAGGTCATGCCGCCCCGTTCGGTCAGAATGCCCTGGGCCGCATGCATGCCGCGAATATCCTCGGACGAGGTTTCGCGCCGCACCAGGATCACCGCCTCGCCCCGGGCCGCCGCTGCCTGCGCGGCGGTGGAGGTGAAGACAAGCTGGCCGGTGGCCGCCCCCGGCGAGGCCGCAACCCCCGAGGCCAGCACATCGCGGGGGGCCGCCGGATCGACCTGCCGGTGCATCAGATCCGACAACAGCCCCGGGGCGATCCGCAAAAGCGCCTCTTCTTTCGAGATCACCCCGTCTTCGGCCAGCGCCACCGCGATCCGCACGGCCGCATGGGGCCGGCGCTGGATCCGCACCGCGTCAAGAATGCTGAGATTGCCGCCATCAAGGGTGAATTCGATCTGCATTTCCTCGCGCAGGCGGGTCCGGCAGATCGTTCCGTATTCCACAAGTTTGTCAAAGGCTTCCGGGCAAAGCTCTTCCAGGGAGGGACCACGCGGATCGCGGGTCAGATAGACGGCGGCGGCATCGCGCAGGGCATCGCGCCCCTGGCTCTGGCTCAGATAGCGGCCGGTGATCTGCCGCTCCCCCCGGTCGGAGGTGACGAACTGGATCACCCCCGAGCCGCTTTCGGGCGGCCCCAGTCCGGGCGCCATGGCCTGCACCACAAGGCCGAGCCCCGCATCGGCCGGTGCGCCGCGCGCCTGGCGCAAGAGCCGCGCCGAGGTGCCTTCCCAGGCCCGCGCCATGGATTTCAGCACATCCGCCAACTGGGTGCCCGGATCCTGGGGAAACGGCTCGTCCATCTCGGCCTCATAGGCATCGAGCATGGCGCGCAGAGAGACCTCATTGGCATCGCCCGACACTTCGAACGCGTCGGGATCCAGATGGGCCACCTGCACCGAATAGGTCTGCACGAAGCGAGCATAAAGCTGATCCGCCGCCTCGTGACCCAGCAGATTGGTGTATTCCCCATGGCGCGCATCGTTCATGCCGATATTCAAAAGCGCACCGGGCCCGCCCCAATCGGGATCTTCCGAGGAGGGGCGCACCGACAGCAGCGGCGCATCGCCGAAATGTTTCAAGATCGCGGATGTGTCGATCCGCCCGCCCGAAGCCAGATCGCGCACGGTCTGGAACGGCAGCGCCACGGTCTTGGGCACCGGCAGGTTGAGCCGCATCAGGCGCTGCAAACACTTGGCGCGGCCCCCATGGGTGCGCGCGGCCATGTCGGTGGTCTCTTCGATCACCGCGAAGTCTTCGGGGTCTAGTCTTTTCTGCACTGCGGCGATTCCTTTCGCTGCAGGATAGAGCGCAATTATGAACGATCAAGGACCGAGACGGCGGGTTCCCCGGGGTGAACCCCGCCTGCCACGGGGGTCACCGTCGAAAAAGGCCTCGTTTCAGCCCTCGATCCGGGTCAGATCCGCCACGCTGAGGCAGGTGGCCGAAATCCGATGCAGCAGGTTCAGGCGGTTGCGGCGCAGGATCTGGCTGTCGGCATTGACCTGCACCCCCTCGAAAAACGCATCCACCGGCGCGCGCAGCCCGGCCATGGCCCCCATGGCCTCGGCGAAATCCTCCGCCTCCATGGCCGGTGCAATCTCGGCCTCGGCGGCGTCCAGTGCTGCGAAAAGCGCGGTTTCCAACTGTGTTTCGGCCAGTTTCGGGTCAGGACCATAGGAATATTCCACCCCGTCCGCGGCCTCGGCCTGTTTGAGGATGTTATGGGCGCGTTTGAAGCCCTGGATCAGGTTCTCGCCCTCTTCCATCTTGAGGAAGGCCTGCAACGCCTGGGCGCGCCGGACCAGAAGGGTCAGATCGTCGGCGCCGGGCATGGCGAGACAGGCATCGATCACGTCATGGCGAATGCCCCGGTCGCGCAGGAAGACCTTGAGCCGGTCATGGATGAAGGCCATCAGATCGCCCACATCTGCCATGGCGCCATCACGGTCGGCGGCGACCTCATTGGCCTTGGCAAAGACCTGCCCCAGCGCCATGCGGTGATCGTTTTCCAAGACCAGCCGGATGACACCGAGGGCCGCGCGGCGGAGCGCGAACGGGTCTTTCGAGCCGGTGGGTTTTTCGTCAATCGCCCAGAAGCCGGTGAGCGTGTCGATCTTGTCGGCGAATGCGACGGCGACGGAAATCGGCGCCTCGGGCACGTCATCGGAAGGGCCGAGCGGCTGGTAATGTTCCCGCGCGGCGGCCGCGATTTCGTCGGACAGATGGGCCTCCTGGGCGTAATATTCCCCCATGATCCCCTGTAGTTCGGGGAATTCATAGACCATTTCGGAGGACAGATCGGCCTTGGCGACCAGAGCGGCCGTATGCACATCGTCCACATCGGCGCCAACCTGCGGCGCGATCTCGCGGGCCAGCTTGGCGATCCGCTTGATCCGGGCCTGTTGCGAGCCGAGCTTGTTGTGGAACGTGACGTTTTCCAGCGCATCGGTCCATTGGGTGATGTCCGTGGCCGCGATCCGCAGATCGTTCTCCCAGAAGAATTTCGCATCGGCCAGACGGGCCGACAGCACCTTCTGGTTGCCTGCCAGGATCGTCGCGCCATTGTCGGCGGTTTCCCGGTTGGCGACGGTGACGAAATGGGTGATCTGCTCGGTGATGTCGCGGACCGAGAAGAACTTCTGGTGCTCCTTCATCGAGGTCTGCAGCACCTCGGCGGGCAGGCCGAGGAATTCCTCGTCAATCGCCCCCATCAACACCACAGGCCATTCCACCAGCCCCGCAACCTCGGCCAGAAGCCCTTTGTCCTCAACGAGTTCCAGCCCCTGAGCAAAGGCCATCTGTTCGGCATCATGCCAGATGGCTTGCGCACGGTCCTCGGCCGAGAGCACCACATGGGCGGCCTGCAGCTTGGCGCGGTAATCGTCGAACCCGGTCACCTGGATCGGGGCCGGTGCCATGAAACGGTGCCCTGCGGTGCTGTCGCCTGCGGTGATCCCGTCGATCTCCAGCGGCACGACCGAAGCGCCCGCCTCGTCGCTCAACAGGCAGAGGATCGAATGCAGGGGACGCACCCAGCGCAGATTGCCCGCGCCCCAGCGCATGCTCTTGGGCCAGGGGAAGGTGCGGATCGTCTTTTCCAGCACCTCCGCCACGATCCCGGCCGCCGGGCGGCCTTCGCGGGCGATCACGGCGAACCAGACCTGGCCTTTCTTGTCGTCGCGCGCTTCAAGCTGGTCCCTGGTCAGCCCGGTGGAGCGCAGAAAGCCCTCAAGTGCTTTTTCCGGCGCATCGACCCGCGGTCCCTTGCGTTCTTCCCGGGTGGCTGGGCTTTCGGCCAGCAGCCCCTCGACCGACAGGGTCAGACGGCGCGGCGTCGAAAAGGCCCCGGCCGAAGCATAGGTGAGCCCGGCTTCGACCAGACCATCGGTGACCAGACGTTTCAGATCATCGGCGGCGCGCGCCTGCATGCGGGCGGGGATTTCTTCGGAAAAAAGCTCGATCAGAAGATCAGGCATGTCTCAGGTCCTGTCGGTTGCGGCGCGCACCATCATGGGCGCAAACCTGTCATTCGTGTTGATCTCGGGGCTCACTGGGAGGCCCCCGGCGGCGGCGGACAGCCCGGCGGCGGCGCATCGCCGTCAAAGACTTTCTCACCGCAGATATTGATCTGGTGCCAGACAAAACCGCGCCCGTCCTCATCCACGGCCACCACCCGGTCAAAGCCATATGTGATGTTCGCGACACCGAGGAAGGCGGTCATATTGCCCTCATTGAGCCCCGCGCCAATGGCATCGGCGTCAAAGCAGGAGAACCAGCCGGGCGCCACATTGGGCACCGGATTGTCGTAAAGCGCATAGGTTTCGGTCAAAAGCGCCTGGCTCATGGGCGTGGTGAAACAGGCCCGGTAGCGCAGGGGCGAACTGTCGGCGTCAATCGCCTCGAAATCCTCGTAAAGGATCGCCTCGGGCGCCCCGCTCGTGAGCGAGGTCAGCACCACATCGTCTTCGCCCGTGGCCGGCACGGCCGCATAGAACCCGTAGACCTGCAGGTAATACATGCCGCCGCCGCCAAACAGCGCGACCAGTGCGAAGAAGATCACCAGCACCTTGCCGTTCATCCCTGCCTCACACCTCTGCCCCGGCGGCCCGTGTGGTGACGAAGGCATCGGCACAGGCCTTGGCCAGCGCCCGCACCCGGCCGATATAGGCCTGCCGTTCGGTGACCGAGATCACCCCGCGCGCGTCAAGCAGGTTGAAGAGATGGCTGGCCTTGATGCACTGGTCATAGGCGGGATGCGCCATGACGATATGCTGTCCGGTCTTGGGATCCCGGGCCGGGGCGTCGAGAATGCGCTGACATTCGGCTTCCGCATCCTCGAAATGGGTCAGCAGCATGTCGGTATCGGCCTGATCGAAATTCCAGCGGGAATATTCTTCCTCGGTCTGTTTGAACACGTCACCGTAGGTCAGCGGAATCGGCGCGGAGGGATCGTTGAACGGCATCTCCATCACATGGTCGACGCCGAGCACATACATCGCCAGACGCTCCAGACCATAGGTCAGTTCGCCCGACACCGGCTTGCAATCATGGCCGCCCACCTGCTGGAAATAGGTGAACTGGCTGACTTCCATCCCGTCGCACCAGACTTCCCAGCCAAGCCCCCAGGCGCCCAGCGTCGGGCTTTCCCAGTCATCCTCGACAAAGCGGATGTCATGCAGGTCCATGTCGATCCCGATTGCCTCGAGCGAACCGAGATAGAGCGCCTGAAGATCGGGCGGCGAAGGTTTGATCAGCACCTGATACTGATAATAATGCTGAAGCCGGTTGGGGTTTTCCCCATAGCGCCCGTCGGTCGGGCGCCGCGACGGCTGCACATAGGCCGCCGCCCAGGATTTCGAGCCGAGCGCGCGAAGCGTGGTCGCCGGATGGAACGTGCCGGCCCCCACTTCCATGTCATAGGGCTGCAACACGGCGCAGCCCTTCGAGGCCCAATAGGTCTGAAGACGCAGGATGATCTCCTGAAAACTCTGGGGGCGCGTGGCACTGCCGGCCATGGGATGCTCCTTGCGGGGTCTTGGTCCTTCGGTCGGCCACTCCATAGGCACCATGGCGCCGCCGGTCAATCAACCGTACCGTCGCGCGCGTGTTTTCGCGTGCAACTGAGCGCGGCTCTGATAGAAGAGCGCGATCAAACCACATGTCCGAAACGGACAATCGAGTGAAATTGAGTAAGGCGGGGCAAAATGCGACACGTGCTTGGCTTCTTGGCGACCGGCATTCTGACATTCTGGACACAATTGGCCTGGGCGCAATCCTGGGTTCAGGTGGAGGCCCAGCCCTCGGAAGCCCGCGCCCTGGAACGCGCGCAGGATTATGCCGGCCGGATGGGCAATGTGAACGCGTTCAAGACCGGCTCGCAATGGCATGTGATCGCGCTCGGCCCCTATGAGGAGGCCGATGCCTTCCGCCGCCTGCTGGAATTGCGCGCCGCCCGGCAGATCCCGGCCGATTCCTTCGTCTCCGACGGCCGCACCTTCGGCGCCCAGATCTTCGGCAGCGGTGAGACCGTCCTACCCCTGCCCGTCCCGGCCAATCCCGAGCCGCAGGCGCAACCCGAAGTGATCGTGCTCGCACCCACCGATGAAACCCCGGCGCAGGCCCGGGCCAGCGAACGCCAGCTCAGCCGCGACGACCGCGCCCGTCTGCAGACCGCGCTGCAACTGGAGGGGTTCTACCGCTCCGCCATCGACGCCTCCTTCGGCCCCGGCACACGGCGCGCCATGGCCGCCTGGCAATCGGCCAACGGTTTCGAGGCCACCGGCATCCTGACCACCATTCAGCGCCGCCAGCTGATCGACGGCTATCTCGAGATCGTGAATTCCCTGCAACTGGCCCGGGTGATCGACCCCGAGGCGGGGATCGAAATCGAGATGCCCACCGGGCTTGTGAATTTCGACCGCCACGAATCGCCCTTTGCCCAGTACAAACCCAGCACCGAGGATCAGGTGCGGGTGATCCTGATCAGCCAGGAGGGCGATGGCGCCACGCTGGCTGCCCTTTACGACATCATGCAAACCCTGGAAATTGTGCCGCTCAATGGCTCGCGGGCGCTGCGCGACCGCTCCTTCACTCTGGAAGGTGCCAATGACCGGATCGTCTCCCACACCTTTGCCCGGCTCACCGGCGGCACGGTGAAGGGCTTCTCGCTGATCTGGCCTGCGGGCGACGAGAAGCGCTTCCGCCTGGTGCTCAATGCCATGCAGAAAAGCTTCACCCCCATCGACGGCGTGCTGCCCGACACCGCCGGCAGCGCGGTTCAGGACATCGATCTTTTGTCGGGGCTGGAAATCCGCCGGGCCGACCGGGCGCGTTCGGGCTTTTTCATCGACGGATCGGGCGCGGTGCTGACCACCTCGGCGGCCGTCGCCCAATGCACCCGGATCACCCTTGATGACGAAACCGAAGCCGAAGTGGCCGCAGAGGATGCGGGCCTTGGCCTTGCCCTTCTGCGCCCGCGTGAAGCCCTTGCGCCGCGCGGCACCGCCGAACTGGCCGCGGCCGAACCCAGCCTGCGCTCGGACATTGCGGTCGCTGGCTACAGTTTCGGCGGTGTTCTGACCGCGCCGACCCTGAGCTATGGCACGCTCGCCGATGTGAAGGGGCTTGATGGCGACACAAGGGTGCAGCGGCTGGCGGTGACCAGCGAACCCTCCGATGCCGGCGGGCCGGTCTTTGACGGCAGTGGCGCGGTGCTGGGGATGTTGCTGGAACCGGGTGCGAGCCCGCGCAAACTGCCCCGCGACGTGGCCTTTGCCGCCGATGCGCCGGTGCTGGCGGCCTTCCTTGCCGCCAACGGGATCTCGCCGCGCACGCCCGGTGCCGCAGAGGTGATGGCGCCCGAGGATCTGTCGGGTCTGGCCAGCGACGTGACCGTGCTGGTGAGCTGCTACAACTGAGGGCGCGCGCCCGCGTTACCCCGCCGGATCACGCATCCCAGAACCGGCGGGTGAACAGCACGAAGACCACCAGAAGCTCGAGCCGTCCCACCAGCATGGCACCGGTGAGGATCCATTTTGCCGCCGCGTTCAATTCGCCGAAATAGCCCGCCGGACCGATCTCATCGCCCAGGCCCGGACCCACATTGGCAATCGCCGTGGCCGCGCCCGAAATCGCCGTGATGAAATCGAGCCCCGTTGCCGACAACAGCACGGAAACCACGCCCAGGGTCACGATGAACAGCGTCAGAAACACCATGACCGAGGAAATCACATCCTCGCTCACCCGGCGGCCTGCATATTTCAGCTGATAAACCCCATGGGGGCTGTGAATGCGTCTGATCTGGTTGACGATGGCGCCGAACAGAAGCTGATAGCGGAACACCTTGACCGAACAGCAGGTCGAGCCCGCGCAGCCGCCGATAAGGCCGACGAAAAAGAACACCGCGACGACGAAACCGCCCCAAAGCTGGTAATCGGCGCTGGCATAGCCGGTCCCGGTCATGATCGAGGTGAGGTTGAAGGCGGTTTCGCGCAGCACCGCGCCCGCATCCGGATCCCCCGACAGCACCCGGAAGGCGACGATCATCACCACCACAAGCGCCAGGGCGGCAAGGAAGCTGCGCACCTGGCTGTCACCGCTCAAAGGCGCGGTGGAACCGGCCAGAAGCTGTACGTAGCGCACGAACGGCAGGCTGGCCAGCACCATGAAGACCACCGCCACCAGCTCCGCCGGCCCCCGGAAGGCACCAAACGACGCATCATGGGTGGAAAACCCGCCAGTGGCGATGGTGGTCATGGCATGGTTGACCGCATCGAACACCCCCATGCCGGTGGCCAGATAGGCCACGGCGCAGGACAGGGTGAGCATCAGATAGACGATCGAGATGCGGGAGGCGATTTCGCCCGCGCGCGGCAGGACTTTTCCATCGGTATCAAAGCCTTCCGAGCGGAAGATCTGCATCCCGCCCACCCGCAGTTCGGGCAGAAAGGCCATGGCGACAACAATGATCCCGATCCCCCCGAACCATTGCAGCATCGAGCGCCACAGAAGGATGCCCACCGGCAATTCGTCAAGCCCGGTGAACACGGTCGATCCGGTGGTGGTCAGCCCCGACATGGCTTCGAAATAGGCGTCCGTCACGCTGGCCTCGGTGGCCCCCAGCCAGAACGGCAGCGCGCCAAAGAGCGGCAGGATCACCCAGACCCCGGTGGTCATGACGAACAATTGCTGGGCGCGCATGCCCCGGCTGTCCGCATTGGCGGTGGCCAGCGCCACCAAGCCACCGCTGAACATGGTCAGGGCAGCGGCTTCGAGAAACACATGGGATTGGCCATTGCCCGCCACCCAGTCGAGCCCCATGGGGATCAGCATGGTCGCGCCCAGGGCCATCACCAGAAGGCCGATCAGATATCCCACCGGTCGAAAGTCGATCATGGGGCGAGCCTTGACCTCAGGAGGCGGCCAAGTCAACGGCCGCGGACGAAAGGGATTTTTCCATCCGCGCATTGGGGATCAGAACGCCCGCCCGTTCGACCTGCTGGCGCGCCACCAGCGCCCAGCCGTGACGGGCAAAGAACGGCTCCGCCAGCAGGCTCGCCTCGGTGGTCAGACGGCGCCGCCCCCCCGCCCGCGCCCGCCCTTCCAGCACCGCGTAAAGCGCATCCGCATGGCCCTGGCGCATGTGGTCGGGATGAACATAGGACAGATCGACAAGGCCGCTCTCACGGTCCATTGCCATGAAGCCCACAATCTTGCCGCCGGTTTCCGCCACCAGAATGTCGAGCCCCGCCAGCCGCTTGGCCCATCGCGCCCCTTCCGGCACATCCGGGCACCAGGCGGCGCGCTGCGCGTCGGAATAGGCCGTTTTGGCCCCGATCCGCACCGCGGCGTGGAAAATTTCTGCAAGCGCCGGAAAATCCGCCGCCCCCGCGTCCCGCACCAGCCGCATCAGACCGCCTCCAGCGCCCGGGTCAGATCGGCGATCAGATCGTCACGATCCTCCAGCCCCAGGGACAGCCGCACCAGACCGGGCGAAATGCCCAATTCGGCGCGCTGGGCCTCGCTCAGACGCTGATGGGTGGTGGTCGCCGGATGGGTGATGATCGATTTCGCATCGCCCAGATTGTTGGAAATCACCACGATCTCAAGCGCGTTGAGGAACCGGAAGGCCGCCTCCTGCCCGCCGTTCACCTCCAGCGACACCACCGTGCCGCCCTTCTCAAGCTGCGCCATGGCCAGATCATGCTGCGGATGGTCCGCCAGGCCGGGATAGATCACCTGGCTCAGTTTTGCGTGACCCTGCAGGGCCCCGGCCAGCGCCAGCGCCGTGTCGGCCTGGGCATGGACCCGCAGATCAATGGTTTCGAGCCCCTTCAGCATGACCCAGGCGGTAAACGGGCTCATGGCGCCACCGGTGTGTTTCAGGAACGGCTCCAGGGTCTTGCGGATATACTCTTTCGTCCCCAGAACCACGCCGCCCAGGGTGCGCCCCTGGCCGTCGATATGTTTGGTCGCGGAATAGACCACCACATCGGCCCCGAGATCGAGCGCACGGCTGAAGACCGGCGTGGAAAAGACATTGTCCACCACCACGGTTGCGCCGACGTTGTGCGCGAGATCGGCCACCGCCTTGAGGTCGATCACCTCAAGCGTCGGGTTCGACATGCTCTCGAGGAAAACCGCCTTGGTATCCGGGCGCAGGGCCGCCTCCCAGGCCGCCAGATCGGTGCCGTCCACAAAGGTCACCTCGACCCCGAACCGGGTCAGCACATCTTCCAGGATGTAAAGGCAGGACCCGAACAATGCGCGGGCCGAAACCACGTGATCGCCCGCCTGCAGCATCGAGGCCAGCGCCCCATGGACCGCCGCCATGCCGCTCGCTGTGGCAAAGGCATCTTCGGCCCCTTCCAGCGCCGCGATCCGCTCCTCGAACATGCGCACGGTCGGGTTGCCGTAGCGGGCATAGATGAATTCATCCTCGCCAAGCGCCTCGAACCGGCCCATGGCCTGCTCGGCGCTGTCATAGACGAACCCTTGCGTCAGAAAGAGCGCTTCGGACACTTCGCCATATTGGGAGCGGCGGCTGCCCTCATGGATCAGTTTCGTGCGTTTTTTCCAGTGATCAGCCATGGGGACGGCTCCTTTTCTCAAAACAAAACCCCCGAACCGCGAAAGCCGGGGGCGAATGACGTCCCTGACCTCTTTAGCGGAGAGATTAACGTGGCCCGCAATCCGGTAGACAAATCGCCACGACCCTTCGCCTAACCGGGCGGCGGCATCGGGTCAAGGGCCGGGTTTTGCGGAAAATGAAGGGGGTGACGCCGTGCGCAGGTGGGTTTTACGTCGCTTTTTCAAACGCTTCTCTGTGCAACTTCATTTCAAAAATCGCATTTGAAATATCAGAATTCCTTAACCCCTTTTCTGCAAGTATTGCCGCGAAGGAAACCAGCCCCATGACGATTCAGAACAGGTTCAACCGCCGCCACTCCCCCAACCGGCGCAAAACGGAGGTTGCGGCGCGGTTGCATCTGGACGACCGGGTCGAAGATATCGTGATCGTCGATGTGAGCTATTCGGGCATGAAGATCGCCCTGCCCGAACCGGTTGAAACCGGCACGGCGGTCACGCTCGATCTCTCCGGCGAACGCATCCCGGCCATTGTCCATTGGAGCCGGGAGGGATTTTGCGGCCTGCATCTTCTGACCCGCCTCGAGGGCAAAACCCTCAAGGCCCTGGAAACCGCCCGCGACGATCTTGCGCCCTATCGCTGACAGGATGATCCCCCAGCAGCGTCGGATCGACGTTCAATGATACGGCGGGGATCGGAGAAGTGGCGCACCCGAGAGGATTCGAACCTCTGGCCTCTGCCTTCGGAGGGCAGCGCTCTATCCAGCTGAGCTACGGGTGCGTACC
>JAOXSD010000246.1 GCA_025800205.1 Silicimonas sp.
CAGGCGACGCAGCCAGTCGGCGGCGTCTGGGCGACCCTCCAGCATCGGCAGCCCGCTCAACACCCGGTCGAATTTGGAATTCCCGCGGGCGTGGGTGTCCGAATACCCTTTGATAAGCCGACGGCAACGGGTGATTTCGACCGCCAGATCATAGTCGCGGGCTGCGGTTTCATGAACGCGCGCCAGCCAGTTTTCCAGATGTGAGACCTCTTGCTGATGGCGCAGGGTTTTCAGGCGCCAACCGCGCAAACCGCCCAACACGTACAGCATCAGAAATCCGCGAATGCTGTCGGTCCGCACGCGACGGCCCCGGTTGAACAGGCGATCCAGCAGCCGCATCCGCGAGGGGGTTGCCTCCCATTTCGCGCCCATCCGTGCGGGCAGCAGGCCCACGATTTCCTCGGCACGCGGATGCATGAATTCGGTCACATGCAGGACCGCACCGGGTGCCGGGCGCACCTCATCCACAACTCGCGCGGCGCGCGAGCCCCGGGTCTTCAGGTCGGCCACCCGGATCACATCATCATAGGCCATTGCGTTGGCGATGTATTTCGCGGCTTCAGCCGACAGCGCCCAATCCTTGTCCGCCGTGTCGCGTGACAAGACACCGTCCAAACGGTCCAGGTAAGCAGCCCCATAGTCTGTGTCCTGAAAGTCCACGACCTTGCGCAGCCCGGGGACCGCCAGAGCCTGTACCGGCGCGGGCAAAGCGTCGACCCGGCGGCAGAGCGCCTCCCAAGCCGATTGCAAGGCGGTGGGGCCAGAGACGGTGTCCTTTGGCTCCGCTGCGACATCGCGCTGGGCGGCGGGCACCGGGGCAGGGGCGTTCTTGCCCTCTTTTGCCAAATCATAGGCTGCGCCAAACGCCTTGAGAGACGGTTCGACCCCGCGCCCGCTTTTGCGAATGGCGTCTTCGAACACTTCGCGGTCAAAGGGCAGGGCGCCCGAACCCGCCAAAGCTCCGAACAGGCTGGCCGAAATGACCGATCCATTGTCTGCCGCCACTTTTTCAAGGTCGGTGATGAACAGCTTGTACGCTGCAATCTCGGCAGCGGCGCGGACCTCGTCGGGGCCGACAACGCCGTCGCCCGGCACGGTTTTCTCGGCAATCGACACCACCCGGTGCGAGGACGCAATCAGCGTGGTCCGGTCCGGGGTCACGAAACCGCGCATGATGGCGCGACCGGCCTCCATCAGTTCGGCCCCGATCACAATGTCCACATCGCCCGGTGATGGGGAAAGCGAAAACACCGGGACACCGTCACCGCCCGGAGCCATTTCGATATAGTAGATGGTTGACCCGGTGCGCTGGGCAACCCCGGCAACCGAGGTGGCCTGACAGGCCCATCCCTGGGACCGCAGCGTGTCCTCGATCCAGTTGCCCAGAACGCCGCCGCCCTGACCACCCACGGCCAGTACCGCCATCTTGATGACTTCGCCCTGCGTCAGATCGGTGCCGACCGGGGAAAGGGGGCTCAGATCGTTCATGCCGTGAACTCCAGTCTTTTGGCGGCGCGCCGGGTCTGAAGCCAGCCGATGAATGCCGCCCGTTTGCCGGCAAGCCAGCTTTCAAAGCCGCCCGGGTTGTGGATGACGTCCGCGCGGTAGAATGACGGGCACAGCACGGCGGCATCCGCCACTTCGCCACAATTGCCGCAGCCCACACAGGTCTGGTCGATCGAGGCGACGGGATCATCGCGCAGCGGATCGTCCAGGTGTTTGACCGACAGGGACGGGCAGCCCGATAGCCGCATACAGGCGTGATCCCCGGTGCAGACATCTTCGTCCACGCCGAACCGCGGCACGGCTGTGCGGGCACCGTCCTTGATCGCCTTGTTGCGCAGCGGTTTTTCCCGGCGCTGGCGGTTCAGCATACATTCCGAGGACATGACGATGACCTTGGGGCCGTCATAGTCCGTCGTCAGCGCCTCTTTCATCACATCGCGGACCTTGCCCACGTCATAGGTGCGGTCGATCTGGCGCACCCATTTGACGCCAATCCCCTCGACTGCCTTGGCAATCGGATTGTTGGTGGCCTTGGTCGGGTTCGAGGCGCGGGACGACAGCA
>JAOXSD010000260.1 GCA_025800205.1 Silicimonas sp.
TGAGTTCCCGCTATCAGGGGTTCATCACCAACAGCCTGATCCTCGCCACCACCGGAGCAGTGCTAACGGTCTTCGCTGCCCTGACTCTTGGCTCGCTGCGCCGCTCCTTCCCCGGAAAATTCAGCAATTCCGCCTTCCAGGTCGCCCGTCTCGGCTATGCGGTCCCCGGCGGCGTGATCGCGGTCGGGCTCATGGTGCCGATGGCCGCGTTCGACAACCAGCTCGACGCTTTCATGGAGACCAATTTCGGCATCTCCACCGGCCTTTTCATCACCGGCTCCATCGCACTTTTGCTCGTGACCTACATGGTCCGCTTCCTCGCCGCAGCACTCAGCGCCTATGAAGGCGGCATCAGCACGATCAACCGCAACCTCGACCACGCTGCCCGCGTCCTCGGCAACACGCCGGTACGTACCGCGCTCCGCGTCCATGCCCCGCTGCTGGCCCCCAGCCTCCTGACCGGGGCGCTCATTGTCTTTGTCGACGTAATGAAGGAACTCCCCGCAACCCTGATCCTGCGCCCGTTCAACTTCGACACCCTGGCGGTGCAGGCCTTCCGCCTCGCCTCCGACGAACGGCTCACGGGTGCGGCCGTCCCCAGCCTGGTGATTGCCGGAATCGGGCTTCTGCCCACCATCCTGCTCTGCCGCCGGATTAGCCGGGACTAGCGGCTCACGCGCTTTCCGTGCAACCTCCTCACGACACCAATGGGAGGCACCTATGAGCACATTCGACGAAGACCTGTTCCTGAAAGGGCTCGAACAACGCAAAGGCACTTTGGGTGCGGAATATGTGGAGAAAAACCTCGCCGCCGCCGATGAGTTCACCCGGCCCTTTCAGGAGGCGATGACCGCCTGGTGCTGGGGCTTCGGCTGGGGCGATGACGTGATCGAGCCCAAGACCCGCTCGATGATGAACCTCGCCATGATCGGCGCGCTGGGCAAGATGCACGAATGGGAAATCCACTGCCGGGGTGCCGTCAACAATGGCGTCAGCCGCGAAGAAATCCGCGCCATCATCCATGTGGTCGGCATCTATTGCGGCGTGCCCCAGGCGCTGGAATGTTTCCGGGTGGCCCGCAAGGTGCTGGACGAGGCGTAACGAAAAGGCCCGGCGGAACGCTCCGCCGGGCCCGAATTCGCTTGGTTTAGTGACGTTTTCAGTTGGCGCCGGTGCTGCCCGCCGCCCAGAAGAACGTCTCGCCCGAGCTGTCATCGACACCGTCATTGTCCGTCGAGGCCCAGATCGTGCCGTCTTCCATGATGGCGAGCCCTTCGACCTTGTCGACCACATAGCCACCTTGTGCGGCCAGCTGCGGCACCAGATCGACCACCAGTTCTTTCGACACCACCGGCAGATCACCGCCCAGCGGCGCGGGCTGCATTTCGGCCAGCGGAATGCGATAGATCTTCTTCGTCACCACATCGGCCCCGATCTGATTGTCGCGCTCGATCACATAGACATGATCGCCATGGAGCGTGATTTCCGACAGACCGACCCAACCCTGTTCAGGTGTGGCCTTGGGATAATGCACAGCCCCCCATTCCTTGGTCTCGAGGTTATAGGCCACCAGCTTCACGTGATGCTTGGGATCATCTTTCCATTCCCGCTGCACCGCCATCCAGAGCGTGTCACCCACCTTGGTGATGCCCTCGAAGCCAAACCGTTTCTCCACCGCCATCAGCTCCGGCGGCAGGCCGATCTCGCCCTTGCGGTTCTTGATCACGCCATCGGCGGACACGTGATAGATCGCATGGGGGATCAACCGTTCGGTGCGCCCTTCCGAGGCCACATAGAACCCGCCCTTGCCGTCAAGCGTAATGCCTTCCATGTCGATCTGCTGGGCCGGGTTGCCGTCCTGACGGGTGACGCGGATCGCGTCGATGATACGGGCAGGCGTGACCTTGGTGTCGATCTTGAAGATCGTCGGCTGGAACAGGTAGAAACTGTCGTTGACGGCCCAGACGATGCCATCCTCATCCGCCACCATGCCGGAAATGGCACCCCAGCCGATCAGCTCATCCGCGCCTTCGCTCGTCAGCTGCGGATAGGCGGCAGGCGCATCCTGATATTCAAAGATCATCACGTGGCTGCGCACGCCGCCATCCTCGATCAGATCCACCTCATTGGCCGAAATCAGCAGGTTCCGCTCCGGAATCGCCACATAACCTTCCGGCCCGATGCCCGAAGGCAGGATCTGCTTCAGGACCGGAGACGCGGGATTGCTCGCATCATAGACACCCACCGCCGAGCCACGCTCGGACCCGATGAAAATGTAAGGCGTGCCACCGAAGGTCCCGGTCTCGACCGACTCGGGCTCCACACCCTTGCTGTCCGAGCGTTTATCCGGGTAATGGCCGATCTGGATCAGCGCATGTTCAAAAGAAACACCGCTTTCATAGACAACGCTGCCATCCTTGTGGAACAGGGTCCAACCCCGCGACCCGCCATCCATATCGCCTTCATTGGCGGTGGCGAAATGATCGTCATCGAGCCATTTCACCGCATCGGGTTCCCGCACCCGGCCCATCTGGCTTTCGTCGAATTTCAGGATCGCGCGTTCGTCCGTCGCATCGATATTCACCAGATCGACGGCACCCGCCGAGAAATGGCTGACGATGGACCCATCGGCGGCCACCACAACCATGTGGTTGTTTTCCTGCAGCGTGACCACAGTCTCGCCCAGACCATTGATGTCGACGAATTCCGGCTCCGGATCCTCGGGCGACACTTCGGCCAAACCGGTCAGATCGACCTTCATCAGCGCATCACAAGCGAGCATTCCGTCCTTCAGAGCACCCTGCACCAGGAAACCCGCAGGCAACTGGCCGGTGCGCCCATCGCCCAGATCCTCGTCGCGCTCGTTCTCGATGGCGACCGCGATCCGGCTGCCGTCTTTCGCAACGGCGACGGAATCGGGCTGACCGCCCAGATCGCAACGCCCCAATTCCGCGCCCGAGGCCACATCAAAGGCGGCCAGATAGCCCGACGGATCGGTGTAGGAGTCCGAGGTGTTCACGCCGACGAAGGCGGTCGCGCCCACGATGGCGACCGAGGTCGGCTCCCCGCCCAGCGCGATATTGCCCAATGGCTTCGGTGCCTTGGGATCACGGATGTCGATCCGGCCCAGCGCCTCCAGCGGGCTGTCGGTATAGACCAGTGTCATGCCATCGGCGGTCGCCGCGATGATCTCGGCCGAGCTCTCGCGCGTCACATCCTCGCCCTCGGCCATGTTCAGATAGGTGCCGAAGGCGGCGATCCGGTTGAAATTCATCTCTGCCCCGGCGGTCCCGGCGGCAAGCGCCAGCGCGCTGGTCAGAAGCAGTGTCTTGGTGGTCATGGGTGCCCCTCTGTTTGTCCAGAGGCGGGGTATCGGGCCAATGTAACGTCGGCGTGACGGGCGGATCAATCCGCCCTCACCCCCGCAACTTCCCCGCCGCCAGGGCCGAGGCGACAACCATCGCGGCGGCGGTGGCGAGCATAAGCGCAAGGCCGCCCAACTGATAGGTCAGACCGGAGAGCAATGTGCCCAAAAGCCGCCCGCCGGCATTGGCCATGTAATAGAACCCCACATCCATGGTGACGCGCTCGGATTTCGTGAAGGCGAGGATCAGGTAGGAATGGAGCGCCGAATTGACTGCGAAAATCGCCCCGAACCCCAGCAGACCGACGACCAACGCCGTGGTCAGCACCGGATGCGGCGAGGGCAGGATCAGCGCAAGCAAGGTCAGGCCCGCAGGCACCAGCGCCAGCCCCCAGGCCCAGTTGCGCGCCGCGACGCCTAGATCGTCACGGGATTTCAGCAGTTTCGGGGCCGAGGCCTGCACCGCGCCATAGAGGATGATCCAGAGCGCCATGAATGTTCCGATCAGGAAGAACGCCGTCCGGTTGCCAGCCTCGCTGCCATCCGACAGCACCGCGTAGAAATAGATCGGGATACCGACCACGAACCACACATCGCGGGCGCCAAACAGGAACACGCGCGACAGGGACAACCAATTGATATTGCTGGACTTCGAAAAAACCTCGGAGAACTTCGCCCCTTTCTTGCCCGTGGGCAGTCCGGGCGGCATCGCCAATGCAACCGCGATCAGGATCACCAGCAGCACCGCTGCCATGACCCCCAGCGCCCAGGTGAAGCCGAGCGTCGCCAGCAGCGCCGCGCCCAACAGGAACCCGAGCCCCTTCACCGCGTTTTTTGATCCGGTCAGCAGGGCGACCCAGCGGAACAGCCCGCCGTCTTCGCTGGGTGCCAGCAGTTTCACCGCCGATTTCGACGACATCTTGGCCAGATCCTTGGCCACCCCGCTCGCCCCCTGCACGGCCATCACGAAAATGACCGAGGCGGTCACACCCCAGGCCGGGTCAAGTTGCGTCAGCGCCAAGAGCGCCACCACCTGCAATGACAACCCCGCATAAAGCGTCGAGGTCAGCCCGAAGCGCGCCGCGATCCAGCCCGCCGCCAGATTGGTCACCATGCCCGCGATTTCATAGAGGATGAACAGATAGGCCAGTTGCACGGGCGAGAATCCCAGCCCGTGAAAATGCAACAGGACCAGCATCCTGAGCGCGCCATCGGTGAGCATGAAAGCCCAATAGGCCGCCGTCACGGCGATATAGGCCGAAAGACCCTCCGGGCGCGCGGTGCCGTCGCTCACAGGGCGTTCCCGACCATCAGTGCCACATCGACAAGCCGATGGGCATAGCCCCATTCATTGTCATACCAGGCATAGACTTTCACCTGGGTGCCGTTGACCACCATGGTCGAAGGCGCATCGATGATGCTGGAGCGCGCATCATTTGTGTAATCGCAGGAGACCAGCGGCCGGGTTTCATATCCCAGGATATCCTTCAGCACCCCTTCGGAGGCGGCTTTGAACAGCGCATTCACCTCTTCCACAGATGTTTCCCGCGCCACTTCGAACACGCAATCCGTCAGCGAAGCATTCAACAGTGGGACCCGCACCGCATGGCCGTTCAGCTTGCCGGTCAGTTCCGGATAGATCAGCGTGATCGCGGTGGCCGAGCCGGTGCTGGTGGGAATGAGCGAATTCAGCGCCGAGCGCGCCCGGCGCAGATCCTTGGCCGGTTTGTCGACAATGGTCTGGGTGTTGGTCACGTCATGGATCGTGGTCATCGACCCGTGTTTGATCCCTAGCCCTTCATGCAGCACCTTGACCACCGGGGCGAGGCAATTGGTGGTGCAGCTTGCGGCGGTGACGATCCGGTGCCGGGTAGGCTCATAAACCGCGTCATTCACCCCAAAAACGATGTTCGCCGCATCGCCATCCTTCACGGGGGCCGAGACGACGACCTTCTTCACGCCCGCCTCGAAATAGGGGGCAAGGGCGGCTTCGGTCTTGAACACGCCGGTGCAGTCGATCACCACATCGACCCCGTCGAGCGGCAGATCGGCAATGTCGCGGGCGCCGATGAAAGGCAGGTTTTTCCCTGAAATAGTGACTGAATCAGCGTCATGGGAGAACGCGGCATCCCAGCGCCCATGGACCGTATCGAACTCCAGAAGATGGGCGTGCATCTCCGTGTCACCCACCGCGTCATTGATCCAGGCAATGTCTGCACCGCGCTCGATCAGCGGTTTCAGGGCGAGTTTACCCATCCGGCCAAGGCCGTTCAGAGCATAGGTGGTCATTGGAGGGCTCCCGTTTCGAGACGGCCGATGTCATCCACGGCCTTTTGCAAGGACATCCGGTCGAGCGCGTCGAACGGAAGGGCGGTGAAGGCGGCGATCCGGTTGCGGATCGCACCATAGGTTTCCTGAAAGGCAAGGGCGCGTTCGGCCCCGGTGAGCCCGGGGCGCGCCGGATCGGGCAGGCCCCAATGGGCGCTGATCGGCTGGCCGTTCCAGGCCGGGCAATCCTCGTTCGCGGCTTGATCACAGACGGTGAAGACAAAGTCGAACCGCGGCGCCGCCCCGGTCTGGAACTCGGCCATGGATTTGGCGCGCAGAGCTGCGATGTCGTGGCCTTTGGACTTCAGCACAGCGACCGCAAAGGGGTTCAACTCGGATTTCGGCTGTGACCCGGCCGAAAACACCTCGAACCTCTCGCCGCCCATGTCGCGCAGCAGGGTCTCGGCAAAGATCGAGCGGGCGGAATTGCCGGTGCAGAGAAAAAGCACGTTGTACCGCGTCTTGGCGGGCGCCGGCGCGTTGGGTGTGCAGATCTCGGGGCGCCCCCGGCAGCAATCAAGGAGCAGGTAATCCATCGTTTCGCGCGCCGCGCCAAGGTCGGCCCCATAGAGCAACGAGGTGCCGCGCCGTTCCTGGGTGATCAGCCCCGCGCCCCTCAGCGCGTTAACATAGGTGGAAAGCGTGTTCGCCTTGAGGTCGAGCGCATCGGCCAGCTCCGACGCGGGCACCCGATCCGGATAGCGCCGCATCAACAGGCGGAAGACCGCAAGACGCTGCGGATGGCCAAGAGTCGTGAGCCGTGTGGGAATCAGTGTTTCCATAATTCATGAATATCTGAAATAATGGTTGTGGCAAGTGCGTTTCCTCCCGCTTCACGCTGCGATTGCGCCTTGCGCCGGGGGGCTCTTGGCGCTAAACGGGCAGCCGCGCGCCCCGGCGCGTGCCTGGTAGGCCGCTGTAGCTCAGCTGGTAGAGCACGTCATTCGTAATGATGGGGTCGGGGGTTCGAGTCCCTTCAGCGGCACCACCACACCTTCCCCCGAGCCTGAAAACCGCCGGTCAGAGCGGCCAGACCAGCAGGATCATCGGCAGGGCGACCAGCACCACCAGGATCTCGAGCGGCAGGCCCATGCGCCAGTAATCGCCGAATCGATAGCCGCCGGGGCCGAGGATGATCGTGTTGTTCTTGTGCCCGATGGGGGTGAGGAAGGCGCAGGAGGCGGCGACCGCCACCGCCATCAGCCAGGGATCGGGATTGGTGCCGGTGGCGCTGGCCATGCCCAGCGCGATGGGGGCGGCGATCAGGGTGGTGGCGACGTTGTTGAGGAAATCCGAAAGCGTCATGGTGACGACGAAGAGCACCAGGAGAGAGACCCAGGGGGCGTAACCCTCTGTCACGCTCAGGATTTGCCCTGCGATCAGCTCGGCGCCGCCTGAGCGTTCGAAGGCTTCGGCGAGCGGGATCAGGCTGGCCAAGAGCACGATCACCTTCCATTCGACGCTTTCATAGACTTCGCGGCCCGACACCAGGCCGACGGCGACAAAGCCGATCACGGCGGCCGCCAGCGACACGACGAGGGGCGTCCAGCCGAGCACGGCCACAAGGATGGCCGCAAGAAAGATGCCTACGGACAGGCTGGCCTTGGATCGCTGCACAAGGGCGGTTTCGCGCCCCTCCAGGGGCAGGACGCCAAGCCAGGCGGCGGCCGCGGCATTGCGTTCCGGCGTGCCGAGTAACAAAAGCACATCGCCGGGGCGGATTTCCAAAAGGCGGACGCGATCACGGAAGCGCTGGCCATTGCGGGAGACGCCGAGAAGGGTCACCGAATGTTTGTAGAGAAGTTGCAGCCCGCGCGCGGTGCGCCCGTCGATGCGGGCCCCTTCCGGCACGATGGCCTCGGTCAGGGTCAGCCCGCCTGCGGTGACGCCGGAGGGCGCCTTTTCCGAGCCCGCATATTCCATGCCGCCCTTGCCCATGAAGGCCTCGATCGCCTTGGGCTCGCCTTCGACCACCAGAAAGTCGCTCGCGCGCACCTCCTGGCGGGCCGAGAAGCCGGGCAGGCGTTTGCCCCGGCGCACCAGACCCAGGACATGCACGTCATGTTCTTCCGCCAGCGGGTAGAGATCGCGGACGGTGACGCCTTCCTCAGCGGATTTTTCACCCATGCGCAGTTCAGCAATGTAGCGGCCGGCCTCGAAGGAGGCCTCCTGCTCCTTTGCCCCCTGCCGGTCGGGCAGGAAGCGCCAGCCGATGAGCGACACAAAGGCGATGCCCGCCAGCGCCACCACAAGGCCGACCGGGGCGAAATCGAACATGCCGAAGCTTTCGCCCAGCGCATCCTGCCGGTATTCGGCGATGACGATATTGGGCGGCGTGCCAATGAGCGTGATCATGCCGCCAAGGATGGTGGCAAAGGACAGCGGCATCAGCGACCGGCCCACGGCGCGTTTCGCCTTGGCGGCGGTTTCCACATCAAGCGGCATCAGGAGTGCCAGGGCGGCCACGTTGTTGATGATGGCGGAAATGCCCGCGCCCACGAGCGCCATAATGGCGATATGCATGGGCAGGGGCCGGTCGGTGTCGAGGAGGCGTTCCGCCAGTTTCTCGATCGCGCCCGAGCCGGTGAGACCCTTGGAGACGATCAGGACCAAGGCGATGATGGCGACGGCGGAATGGCCGAAACCGGAGAAGACGTCGGCCTTTTCCACGAGCCCGAGAAGGGCGGCAAGGATCAGCGCGCCGAAAGCCACCAGATCATAGCGGATCCGGCCCCAGATCAGCAGCAGGAACAGAACTGCGAAAATGCCGAAGATCAGGGACTGATCGCTGGGCATGGGTCAGCCCGCCAGAAGCGTGCCCAGACGCTGGACGGCGAACCCATAGCCTTCGATCCCGCAACCGGCGATGACGCCATCGGCGCGGTGCGAGACATAGGAATGGTGGCGGAACGCCTCGCGTTTGTGGATGTTCGAGATATGCACCTCGATCACCGGACCTTCATAGGCGTTGAGCGCGTCGAGAATGGCGACCGAGGTGTGCGAATAGGCGCCGGGGTTGATCACGATGCCCGCATGGCTCTCCCGGGCCTCCTGGATCCAATCCACCAGCTCGCCCTCATGGTTCGACTGGCGCATCTCGATGCCGTGATCGAAAGTGCCGGCCGCCTTTGCGCAGAGCGCCGCCACATCATTCAGGGTCTCGGCGCCGTAGATCTCGGGCTGCCGTTTGCCCAGCAGGTTCAGGTTCGGGCCGTTCAGGATCAGGATCGTTTTGCTCATGGGGCCTGCCTAGCTCAGACGCCTGCGGCTGCACAGGGGAAAGCGCGGGGTTTTCGGCCCCTTGTGGCTTTTCGGCGTGTCAGTCGAGCCGCACGGGGCGCCGCGCGGCCCCCCAGCCATCCACATTGGTGCGCGCTTCGATGAACACTTCTGCCACGCCTTCGGGCACAGTCACACCCGAAAGCGAGCGGGTGAAGGGCTGTTCGGTCACATGGGGGTGATGCAGCACGCGGGTGCCAAGCACGGTGCCATCGGCCGCAACCACCCGCCAGCCATCGGCGTAATCGTCCCAGCCGGTGTCGCCGTGGCGCAGGGTGACCGAAAAGGACCAGGTCTCGCCGGAGGCGCGTGCGGTGGCGTCTTCGATCGATGCATCATCGGCAAGGGAGGGGGTGCCGAGAAGGAGGAGCGGGAGGAAGCAGCGCATGGGGTATTCTACCATTGCGGGTGCGGGGGGCGAGACACCTTTTCGTGAGCCCGGGGCTTGCGCCTGCCCCGTGAACAATGTCAGGTCTGAGCATGACCCATCGCATGAGATCCTGGGCCGAGCTGGCCCCGCAACTGATCGCCGTGGCCGCAGGCCGGGCGCCTGCCGATCTGGTGGTGCGCGGCGCCCGTCTGGTGAATGTGCAATCGCGCGAAGTGCTGGACTGGCAGGTGGCGGTGGCCGAGGGGCGGGTGGCCTATATCGGGCCGGATGCGTCCCACTGCATCGGTGAGGACACGCGGGTGATCGAGGCGGACGGGCGCTATCTGATCCCCGGACTTTGCGACGGGCACATGCATATCGAAAGCGGCATGCTGACGCCCGCCGAGTTTGCCGCCGCCGTCATTCCCCATGGCACCACGACGATGTTCACCGACCCTCATGAGATCGCCAATGTGCTGGGGCTGGATGGCGTGCGGTTGATGCATGACGAAGCACTCATGCAGCCCGTGAACATCTATACCCAGATGCCAAGCTGTGCGCCCTCTGCGCCCGGGTTGGAGACCACCGGCTACGAGATCACACCGGAAGATGTGGAAGAGGCGATGACCTGGCCCGGCATCATCGGGCTGGGTGAGATGATGAATTTCCCCGGCGTGATCCATGGCGATCCCAAGATGCTGGCCGAGATTGCCGCGACCCAGCGGGCGGGCAAGACCGTGGGCGGGCATTACGCCTCGCCGGACAAGGGCAGGGATTTTTCCGCCTATGTGGCCGGTGGTCCGGCTGACGATCACGAAGGTACGGCGGAGGCGGATGCGCTGGCGCGGGTCAGGAACGGCATGCGCTCGATGATGCGGCTAGGGTCTGCCTGGTATGATGTGGAAAGCCAGATCACGGCGGTGACGGAAAAGGGGCTCGATCCGCGGAATTTCATTCTGTGTACGGATGATTGCCATTCGGGCACGCTGGTCAATGACGGCCATATGAACCGGGTGCTGCGCCACGCCATCGACTGCGGCTGTGATCCGCTGGTGGCGCTGCAGATGGCGACGATCAACACGGCCACCCATTTCGGGCTGGAGCGCGAGCTGGGCTCGATCGCGCCGGGGCGGCGGGCGGATATGATCCTGACATCGGATCTGAAGACCCTGCCCATCGAAGAGGTAATTGCGCGCGGCGTGACTGTGGCGCGGAATGGCGACTTGCTGGTCGAGTGTCCGCATCTGGATTGGCCTGATAGCGCCCGCAACACGGTGCACCTGGGCAAGGACTTGGGGCCGGGGGATTTCGAGATCGCCGCGCCCGAAGGCCGCAACCGGGTCCATGCCCGCGTCATCGGCGTGGTCGAGAACCAGGCGCCGACCGAGGCGCTGGAGGCCGATCTGCCGGTGGTCGACGGTGTGGTCGAGGGCGAAGGTGGGGTTTGCCAGATCGCGCTGGTGGAGCGGCATCGGGCGACGGGCGATGTGGTGAACGGCTTCGTTTCGGGCTTCGGCTACGAAGGCAAGATGGCGATTGCCTCCACCGTGGCCCATGACAGCCACCACATGATCGTGGTCGGCACGGATCGCGCGAATATGGCGCTGGCCGCGAACCGGTTGGGCGAGGTCGGCGGCGGCGTCACGGTCTGGCAGGACGGGCGCGAATTGGTGCTGGTGGAATTGCCCATCGCGGGTCTGATGTCCGACAGCCCGGCGCGCGAGGTGGCCGCGAAAGCCGACGGGATGGTCGCGGCGATGCAGGCCTGCGGTTGCGATCTGAACAATGCCTATATGCAGCATTCTCTGCTGGCGCTTGTGGTGATCCCGTCCTTGCGGATTTCCGATCTAGGGCTGGTGGATGTGGACAGATTTGAACTGACCGAACTTTTTGGGGATGACAGATGATCGATGCGCGGCTGGGATTGGAAACCCCCGATGATCCGGGGTTCGAAGCCTTCTCTGACGCCGTCGCCGCGGTGGCCCGGCTGCAGGAGCTTTACAAGACGGCGTCGCGGTTTCTCTGCGAAAAATTCTCTGCCGCCATGGGGGATGGGCCGCCCGAAATCCGGGTCCGGGCCTATTATCCCGAAGTGCGGTTGACCACGAAATCCTATGGTTCGGTCGACACACGGCTGAGCTTTGGCCATGTGGTCGAGCCGGGGCGCTACGCCACCACCATCACCCGGCCGGATCTATTTGCCCATTACCTGACCCAGCAGTTGGAGCTGCTGATCCAGAACCACAACATGCCGGTGCAGGTGGGCTATTCGCTGACGCCGATGCCGGTGCATTTCGCGGTGGCCAATGATGCCGCGATCACCGTGCCTCAGGAGGGCGGAGCCGAATTCACCCTGCGCGATTTCTTCGACGTGCCGGAATTGCAGACCACCAATGACGACATCGTCAATGGTCACGGCTTCACTTATGAAGACGGCGCCCATCCGCTCGCCCCCTTCACCGCCCAACGGGTGGATTATTCGCTGGCGCGGCTTGCGCATTATACCGCGACGGCGCCCGAGCATTTCCAGAACCATGTGCTGTTCACCAACTACCAGTTCTATGTGGAGGAGTTCGAGGCCTATGCGCGCAAGATGCTGGCCGATCCCAATAGCGGCTATACCTCCTTCGTCGGCACCGGCAATGTGGAGATCACCGATCCGGATGCGCCGCTTGAGGTGCCTGCGAAACTGCCGCAGATGCCCACCTTCCATCTGAAACGCGAAGGCGGCGCGGGGATTACGCTCGTGAATATTGGCGTCGGGCCGTCCAATGCGAAGACCGCGACTGACCATATCGCCGTGCTGCGCCCCCATGCCTGGCTGATGGTGGGTCATTGTGCGGGCCTGCGGAACACCCAGCGGCTGGGGGATTTCGTGCTCGCCCATGGCTATCTGCGCGAGGATCATGTGCTGGATGATGACCTGCCGGTCTGGATGCCCATTCCCGCGCTCGCCGAAATTCAGGTGGCGCTGGAAGAGGCCGTCGCCGATGTCACCGAATACAACGGTTATGATCTGAAGCGGATCATGCGCACTGGCACGGTGGCAACCATCGACAACCGGAACTGGGAGTTGCGCGACCATTCGGGGCCCGTGCAGCGGCTCAGCCAGTCGCGCGCCATTGCGCTTGATATGGAAAGCGCCACGATTGCGGCCAATGGGTTCCGCTTCCGGGTGCCTTATGGCACGCTTCTCTGCGTGTCGGACAAACCGCTCCATGGGGAGCTGAAACTGCCGGGCATGGCCTCGGAATTCTACAAGACCCAGGTGGCGCAACACCTGCTGATCGGCATCCGGGCGATGGAGAAATTGCGTGAAATGCCGCTGGAGCGGATTCACTCAAGAAAACTGCGCAGTTTCGAGGAAACCGCCTTCCTCTAGGTCAGTTTTTCGGACAAAAGGCGAAAACAGGCCAAAAAACGCCCACGAAATGCGCGATAGCCCTTATTTCTATACCACTAAGCGTTGTGTCGCTCCCCCAAATCCAGTTAGATACCGGCAATGTGCCCCATAGAGGGACAGATCGAGGAGATACAACATGGCAAAACCTTTGACCAAAACTCAGCTCGTCACCGCTCTTGCCGAAGCAATGGACAGTGACAAGAAATCGGCCACTGCCGCACTCGACGCCATCGTCGAAGTGATCACCAAGGAAGTTTCGGGCGGCGGTGCCGTCACCCTTCCCGGCGTCGGCAAGATCTACTGCCGCGAGCGTCCGGCCCGCATGGTGCGCAACCCTGCCACCGGTGAGCAGATCCACAAGGACGCCGACAAGGTGGTGAAAATGACCATCGCCAAGGCTCTGAAAGACAGCGTCAACGACTGATCCTTCCCTTGTTACAATGAATTCGGGCCGCGGTTTCGCGGCCCTTTTCTTTCGCGTTCAGGCCAGGGCCAAAGCCTGATCCATCAGCGCCTTGATGTCGCGCTTGCTGGTGCCCGCGACGATCCGGCCCACTTCGCCGGATTTCGACAGTGCCACCAGGGTCGAGCGGCGCGGGATGTTCAGCGACTTGGTCAGCTCGGCATTTTTGAATTCGTCCCAATTGACCGAGATGAAGGTGATCGCCTTATAGGCGTCATTCTCCGCCTTCAGCTTCGAGATCACCCGTTGTTGCGCTGCACAGGTGGTGCACCAATCGGTGTAGAAATCGAGAAACACCACCTCGCCCGCGTCAAGCTTCTGCTGAACGAGCCCGGGGGTGTAGGCCATGCCGGAAGCGGCAAGGGCCGGGCCTGCGGCGAGCAGGGCGGTGGAGGTGAGAAGGAAGGTTCTGCGGTCCATGGGATGTCCTTTCAAAGCGAAACCGAGAGGTCGAGAAGCCAGGGCGGCAGGATTTGCAGCGCCCAGTATTCGATCATGTGATGAAGCTGGAAATAGAGCGCGAGGCCGACCACGACAAAGACCGCGCCCAGGATCGGGCGGGCGGCCCCCGCGATCCGGCGCATCCAGGCTTGCCGTTTGCGGATCACCGATTGCGCGCCATAGCCGAGGCCGAGGATGATGGTCGACACGCCAAGGGCAAAGCTGACCATGATCGCGCCGGCGTGGACCAGGCTTTCGCCCTGGCTGGCGAGCGAGATGGCCCCGCCCAGGGTCGGGCCGATGCAGGGGCTCCAGACCGCGCCCAGCAGCAGCCCGGCCATGAACTGACCCCAGAGGCTTGCGTTGTCCTGCGCCTCGACCCCGGCATCGGCGCGGGCGGCGACACCGGCGGTGGCCGTCGCGAAACTTTCGGAAAACCGCGGCACCAGCAGCACCACGCCGAAGGCCACCATGATCAGGGCGCTGGCCTGCACCACCACATCCTCAGTGATCCCCAGCGCCGGGCCAAGGGCGCTGACGGCAAGGCCGAGGGTGACGAAGGAGAGGCTCATGCCAGCGGCGACGGCCAGTGGGCCCAGCCGTCCGGCCTGCAATGCGGTGGCCAGAATGATCGGCAGAATGGGCAGAACGCAGGGGTTGATCAGGGTCAGCAGGCCCGCGCCATATCCGAAAACATATTCCATTCCGGTGTTATGTAGGCGGAATTTTCGCCTGTCACTTCACAAGCCTGTCAGGGGTGTTTCGGTTTCGAAAGCTGGACCGCGAGGATGGAAAGAGTGATGATCACCACGCCGATAATGTCCAGTATTCCAAGGCTTTCACCCAGCAACGCGGCGGCCACGGCCACCCCGAAGAACGGGTTGAGAAAGTGGAAGGTCGCAGCCTTTACGGTGCCGATCCGACGCACCAGCCAGAACCACAGGATCGTCGCCAGGATGCCGGGGATCAGAATCGTATAGGCAAAGGCGGCGATGACGGCGGGGGTCCAGTTGACCTCCCATGTCTCCAGCATCAGCGCGGGCGGCAGGAGGGCGGCACAACCGACCAGCATTTGAAAGCCGACCACGACGAGGACGTTGCCGCCCGAAGACGCGCCCTGCACCGACAGGGTGGCAAAGGTGAGCGCGAGGGCGGCCAGCACGCAGAGCGCCACGCCCAAGGGATCGACGCCTGCGCCAAGCCGGGTGCCCATGATCAGGAAGACGCCGCCGATGCCCGCAAGCAATCCGATGATGCCAAGGGCAGGCATCTTCTGGCCCCAGATCAGCCAGCCTGCGAGGGCGACCCAAAGCGGCAGGGAGGAGGCGATGATGGCCGCAAGCGAGGCTTCGACCCATTGCATGGCGATGAAGTTGAGCCCGAGATAGAGCGCGTTCTGGCAGATGCCGAAGATGATCGTCAGCCGCCATTGCTGGGCGTTGAGCCGGAAGCTCTGGCCCATCAGCCGTGCGATTGCCAGCACCACCAGCCCTGCGATCAGGAAGCGGAGCGACGAGATCATCAGGGGCGGGGCGTTGGTGACGATGATCCGCGCCGAAGTGAAGGCCGAGGACCAGATAAAGGCGAAGGCCAGCCCGCCGAGAATTGACCTGATGTCCATGGAAGCCCCTTGCGCGGGACGTCCCGCCGTTTCTCTACCGCAGATAGCCGATGGCGTAGGTCGGTGTCATCTGCTCTTTCGTCACGAAAGCATCGAGCGCGCTCTGTTCCGGTTGCCGATCCGTTTTGGTCTCGGTGCGTGCCAGACCGCCGGTGACGAAAAGCGAATCGAGCCCTTCGCCCATGGCACCGGGAATATCGGTCACGATCCCGTCGCCGATGCAGAGAATGCGCTCATCCGGCACCACCGCGCCGATCTGTTCCAGCCGCTGGCGCGCCAGAGTGTAGACCGGCGGATGAGGCTTACCGAAATAGAGGCTTTCGCCGCCCATTTCGCTATAGAGCATGGCAAGGGCACCCGCGCACCATTCCCGCTTCTCGCCCCGGTCCACGACAATGTCGGGATTGGCGCAAAGGAGTTTCAGCCCCTTCTGCTTGGCCAAAAGAAACTCGGGTCGGTTCACCGCCGGGTCGGCCTGCGGATCGAAGGGGCCAAGGCAGACGATGCCCTCGGCCTCTTCCAGTGGCACCCGGGTGATCGCCACCGGATCGGCGACGATCTCGGGCGGATCGAAAAAGGGCACGTCGTAATTCGGCCCCATGTACCAGACCTTTTCGCCCACCACGCCCCGGAACATTGCCACCCGGGCGCTGTCGCCGCTGGTGGCAATCGTGTCCCAGCAATCGTCGGGCACATCGAAGGTCTTGCGCAATTGTTTGGCCACCTGATCCCGGGCGCGCGGTGCGTTGGTCAGAAGAACCACCTTGCCACCGCCCGCGCGGAAATCGCGCAAAGCCGCCACTGCTTCGGGCAGGGCGGTGACCCCATCGTGCAGACAGCCCCAGACATCACAGAAGACCGCGTCATAGCGATCGGCGATTTCGCTCAGGCTCTCGACGATGGGGGTCATGGATCAGACCTTCAGCGCAGGAATGATCTGCTTCTTGCGGCTCACGACGCCCGGCAGGGTGACCGTGTCGCCCGAAACCTCGGCGCCAAAGCTCTTTTCGGCCACGCCCTTCACCAGGTCGTTGGGGATGAACATGATCGCCTCTTCCGACAGGATGTCGACGAGGAAGAACAGCACCTGGTCGACGCCGTCTTCTTCGGCCACAACGCCCATGTCTTCCATCAGGCCGGATTTGCGCGCCAGCACCGTGGCGGGCGAGGTGGTTTCCAGAACCGAGACGCGGAACTTGGTGCCGTCGACCTCATAGGCTTTCGAGTCGAGGCGCAGAAGTTCGGCATCGGAGTAGGAGGACACGTCGGATTTCGCCGCGAACATCTCGGCGGCGTAATCGGGGATGTGAATGCCCAGATCCTCGGCCAGCGAGCGGGCCAGCGCGCGGTCCACATCCGTGGTGGTGGGCGAGCGGAATTCCAGCGTGTCGGACAGGATGCAGGAGAGCATCGCGCCCTTCACTTCGACCGGCATCTTGGCGGCGTCTTCGCCCATCAGATCATGCATGATCGTGGCGGTGCAGGCGACCGGGCGCACGGTGATGTTGATCGGCGATTTGGTCTTCAGACCGCCTGCCAGCATGTGGTGGTCGATCACCTCGGTCACATTGGCCTCGTTGATGCTGTCGGGCAGTTCGGCCACATTGTTGGTGTCGACGATCACGCAGGTGTCGGCCGCACTCACGTCTTCGAGATACTCGGGCTTGTCGAACCCCCAGCGTTTCAGCACGAAAAGCGCCTCGGAATTGGGCTCGCCCAGCAGGCGCGCCTCGGCGGGCGTCTTGCGGATTTCGTTCAGATACCAGGCCCAGATGATCGGGGAGCCGGTGGAATCGGTGTCGGGGGCCTTGTGGCCGAAAACCTTGATGGTCATTGGAAGTCACTCTTTCAGGTCGATTTGGCGCTCTCATAGCCCCTTGCCCCCGCCTTGTCACCCGGGCCTGTGTCGCAGGGGCGGGGCTGTGGGAATGCTGCGTCAGATCGTTTTGTGATCCGTCCGGCCCGGTCTATTCTGCGGCTTTCGCAGCCGGAGATTTCAGATGAAGCGCCTTTTTCCGTCCTTGCCCAATGACGCCACCCTTGGCGATGTCTACCGCGCCTTTCCCGCCCATCTCGCCCCCCTGGCGGCCTATCACAACACGCTGATGCGGGGCGACAGCCCGCTGACGCCCGCCGAACGCGAGTTGATTGCCGCCTATATCTCGGGCCTGAACGCCTGCGCCTTCTGTCACGGCGCCCATACGACCATGGCCCGCGCCTTCGGCATCGACCCTGTGGTGATCGAGGCGCTGATGGCCGATTTTGAGACCGCCCCGGTGGATCCCCGGCTGAAACCTCTGCTGGCCTATGTGGGCAAGCTCACCCGCGATCCGGCCAGGATGGTCGAGGCCGACGCCCAGGAAGTCTATGACGCGGGCTGGTCGGAACAGGCGCTCTTTGACGCGATCCAGGTCTGCGGGCTTTTCAACCTGATGAACCGGATGCTGGAGGGCACCGGGATCGAAAGCTATCCGCGTGATCCCGGAGCGGTGGACGAGAGCGTGCTGGAGGCGATCCGCAGCCCCACCAGCTATCTGGATTTCGCCCGCATGAACGGGCTTGATGTCTGAAGCCAACGCCTTGCAGCGCGGTCCTGCTTTCGGCAGACTCGCGCCCGAGCAGCAAGGGCAGGCGATGCGCGAAACCGAACTCTACGGGCCCATCAAGGCGTTCCTTGAAGGGCAGGGATACGAGGTGAAGGCCGAAGTGGCCTCTGCCGATGTGGTTGCCTGCCGCGAAGGCGAAGAGCCGCTGATCGTGGAATTGAAAACCGCGTTTTCGCTCGCGCTGGTGCATCAGGGGATCGAGCGGCAGAAGATCACCGATACGGTCTATATCGCCGCCCCGCGCAAGACCGGGAAGGCGTTTCAGGCTTCGCTCAAATCGATGAAATCACTCTGCCGCCGTCTTGGTCTCGGGCTTCTGACCGTGCGGATCAAGGACGGGCTGGTGGAGCCTCATGTCGATCCCGCCCCCTACCAGCCGCGCCGCACCGCTTGGCGCAAGACCCGGCTGTTGCGCGAATTTGCCAAGAGAGATGGCGACCCGAATACGGGTGGCACGCGGGGTGGGATCATCACCGCTTATCGGCAGGATGCCATGCGCTGTGCGGCGCATCTGGCGGAAGCGGGGCCGACAAAGGGCGCGGTGGTGGCGCGTGAAACCGGTGTGGAACAGGCGACGCGGATGATGGCGCTCAACCATTACGGCTGGTTTATCCGCGTGGAAACAGGGATCTACGATCTGACGCCGGAAGGCCGTGCGGCGGTCGCACGCTGATGGACTGGCGCGAAGAGGGCATCCTGCTCAGCCGCCGAAAATACGGCGAGACGGCCGCGATCATCGACGTTCTGACCCGCGATCATGGCCGCCATGCGGGCATCGTGCGGGCCGGTGCCTCGCGCAAACTGGCCCCGGTGCTGGAGCCGGGCAATCAGGTCGATGTGGCCTGGCGCGCGCGGCTCGAAGATCATCTGGGCAGCTACAATGTCGAACTGGTCACCGGCCGCGCCGCCATGCTGATGGGTGACCGGCTGACGCTCGCGGGGCTCAACGCCATGACCGCGCTTTTGATCTTCGCCCTGCCGGAGCGTGAGGCGCATCCGAATATCTACGACGGCACGCTCACGGTGCTCGAGATGATGGCGACCTCGCCCCATTGGCCGCTGGCCTATCTGCGCTGGGAACTTGCCCTGTTGGAAGAACTGGGGTTCGGCCTCGATCTGACCACCTGTGCCGCCACCGGTGCCACCGACAACCTCGCCTATGTCTCACCCAAATCGGGTCGCGCGGTCTCGGAGGCGGGCGCGGGGCGTTGGAAGACCCGGCTGCTGCCCCTGACCCCCGCCATGGTGGGGGCGGGCACGGGCGATCTCGAAGAGATCACCGAAGGTCTGCGCACCACCGGCCATTTCCTGACCACAAGGCTCGCGCCCAGCTTTGGCAACAAACCGATCCCGCCCGCGCGCACCCGGCTGATCGATCTGCTCATTCTCAGGCGTAAAAAAGGCACTGAATAAGGCTTATTCGGCCCGAAACACCATTTCGCGCCCGTCATCATTCGACAGGATCAGCACCGGCCCCTGCACCTCGGCCAGGCTCATTTCGCCCAGGGCATCAAGGAAGGCGGTTTCGGCGCGGTTGGTGGCGTCGTCGAAACAGGCCCGTTTCGTCACGCCGATCTGGCTTCCATCGAACCAGGGATAGGGCACCTCCTGGGCGCCAAACCACAGGTTGCAGGGCGCGTCACCTGCCATGCGGCCGGGCTCGGGGAAGGTGATCGTGGCGTGGGCCTGGAAAGCTGTGCCATCGATTTCGGTGAGCTTGTAGACCGCCTTCGGATCCGCATAGCCCGAGAGCGTTTCATCGGCGCAACCCGCAAGCGGCAGGATCAGGGCGAGGGCGGAAAGGGCGAGATGTTTCATGGCGGCAGTCTGCGCCACGTGGCGCAGCGGCGCAAAGGGGAAAGCGCGCGGCTTTTCCCCCTTGGAATGCAAACGGGGCGCGCAAGGTCTTCAGCCCTGCGCGCCCCGTTCGTGATGTCGGTCGGTCAGCCCAGCAGACGCCGTGCAATCACCTGGGCCTGAATTTCGGCCGCGCCCTCGAAGATGTTGAGGATCCGCGCGTCACAAAGGATCCGCGAAATGCCGTATTCCAGCGCAAAACCGTTGCCGCCATGGATCTGCAGCGCATTGTCTGCTGCGGCCCAGGCCACGCGGGCGCCCAGCAGTTTGGCCATGCCGGCCTCCAGGTCGCAGCGCCGGTCCTCGTCCTTTTCCCGGGCCGAGAAATAGGTGAGCTGACGGGCGATCATGATTTCGACGGCCATCATCGCCAGCTTGCCCGCCACGCGGGGGAAGTCGATCAGCGGCTTGCCGAACTGCTTGCGATCCTCGCCGTATTGCAGGCCCACATCGAGCGCCGATTGCGCGACACCGATGGCCCGCGCCGCGGTCTGGATCCGGGCGCTTTCGAAGGTCTGCATCAATTGCTTGAAGCCCTGACCTTCCTCGCCGCCCAACAGGTTCTCGCCCTTCACGCGGAAATCGTCGAAATTGACGGTGTATTCCTTCATGCCGCGATAGCCCAAGACCTCGATCTCGCCGCCGGAAAGTCCTTCATCCACAAAGGGTTGCTCGTCCGTGCCCGGCGTCTTTTCGGCCAGGAACATCGACAGGCCCTTGTAATTGTCGGTGTCGGGCACCGAGCGCGCAAGCACGGTCATCACATGGGTCCGCGCCGCATGGGTGATCCAGGTCTTGTTGCCGGAAATCACCCAGTCGTCGCCATCCTTGACGGCCTTGGTGCGAAGCGAACCGAGGTCCGACCCGGTGTTCGGCTCGGTAAAGACGGCGGTGGGCAGGATTTCACCCGAGGCAAGGCCCGGCAGCCATTTCGCCTTCTGTTCTTCGGTGCCACCGCACAGGATCAGTTCGGCCGCGATCTCGGACCGGGTGCCCAGGGAGCCGACGCCGATATAGCCGCGCGACAATTCTTCCGAGACCACGACCATCGAAGCTTTCGACAGGCCGAACCCGCCGTGCTCCTCGGGAATGGTCAGGCCGAAGACGCCCATTTCGGCCAGTTCCTCGATCACTTCCATCGGGATCAGCTCATCCTTCAGGTGCCACTCATGGGCGAAAGGCTCGACCTTGTCCTTGGCATAGCGGCGGAACTGCTCGCGGATCATCTCAAGCTCTTCGTCGAGCCCGGTGACCCCATAGGTGATGTCGGCGGTGCGCTCGCGGATCAGTTCGACCAGACGTGCGCGCGCGGCCTGGCTGTTGCCCTCGCGGGTCAGCGTGGTGATCGCCTCGCTCGACAGAAGCGATTGATCTTCCTCGGAAAGTCCCAAATCCTGCGGGCGGATGATCTCGCCCTGGCTCATCGGGATCCCGCCCGAAAGCTGCCAGAGATATTCGCCGAAAGCGATCTGATGGAGCAGTTGTTCGACCTCGCCGAACTGGCCTTCGGCCTCAAGCCGCTCGGCCCAGCCCTGCATCTGGCGCAGCGATTCCACATAGGTCGCGACCCAGGCGAGACCGTGAGTGGCGGTCTGGTTGGCCTCAAGCAGCGTGCCACTGACACGGCCGTTTTCGGAAACCTGGGCACGCACCACGTCCTTGGCGCGGGCCAGAAGCGCCTCGGCCGGCGCGACCGCCGCTTTGGTGAGGCTCAAAAGATCAGTCAAAACAGGCGTTTCCGCCATATGCGCCCTCGCATCATCAGCCATGGGAATCCTCGTTTTCTGCACCCGCGAAATCTAATGTTTCTGCACTTGCAGCGCAAGAAGATTTCAACGGGAAGTCTTGGTTTGAACAGATGTGTCGCAGCTGTGGCGTTGGAGGGGCAAAAAGCCACGCACGGCATTGCGCCGATGTCTCAAACGGATAACCAGACAACATGTTGGAGGAATTAGGACATATCGGCCCCCTGTCCACCTTCGTGGCGCTCGCATTCGGGTTTCTTGCGGGATTGGTGAAGGGGATGACCGGATTTGCCCTGCCGATGATCCTCGTGTCCGGCCTGGGCTCGTTCCTGGCCCCCGAACTGGCTCTCGCGGGCATGATCATCCCCGCGCTGATCACCAATGTCTGGCAGGCCCTGCGGCAGGGGGCGAAGGCGGCGCTGGCCTCGGTGCGGGTGCATTGGCGCTATCTGGGGTTGATGCTGCTGTGGCTCACCATCGCGTCGCAATTCGTCCTGGCGATCCCGGCGGGCCTGCTGTTCCTGATCCTCGGTCTGACGGTGACTTTTTTCACCTCCCTGCAACTGGCCGGGTGGCAGCCGAAGATTGCTCCCGACAACCGGCTGAAGGCGGAACTGGGGATCGGATCGCTGGCCGGGGTGCTGGGTGGGCTGACCGGCACATGGGGGCCGCCGACGGTGATGTATCTGACGGCGCTTTCTGTGCCGAAGCGCGATCATGTGCGGATCCAGGGCGTGGTCTATGGCAGTGGCGCGGTGATGCTGACGCTGGCGCATCTGCGCTCGGGCGTGTTGTCGGGGCCTGGCCTCAGCCTGTCGCTGGCCATCCTGCCGGTGGCGCTTTTGGGCATGGCCGCAGGCATGGCGATCCAGGACCGGCTGGATCAGAAGCGTTTCCAACAAGTGGTTCTGGTGGTTCTGGCCGTGGCCGGGCTGAACCTGATCCGGCGCGGGCTCATGCCATGAAAAAACCGCGCCCAAGGGCGCGGTTTCGTCACTAAATCAGGGTTTTTCGCCCGATTTACCCGATGGCGACGGCTTTCACATCGTCATCAATATGGGCCTCATACTGTTCGAAGTTCTTGGCGAACATCTCGACCAGCTTCTTGGCCTGGGAGTCATAGGCGCTTGCGTCATCCCAGGTGCGGCGCGGGTCCAAGAGGATGTCCGGCACGGCCGTGGCTTTGACATGCACCGGCACTTCGAAGCCGAAGTTGGGATCCTTGCGGAACTCGGCATCTTCGAGCGAGCCGTCGAGGGCGGCGGTCAGAAGCGCGCGGGTCGCCTTGATCGGCATCCGGCTTCCGGTGCCGAAAGCGCCACCGGTCCAGCCGGTGTTCACCAGCCAGCAGGTGGTGCCATGCTTGGCGATCTTTTCGCGCAGCAGCGCACCATAGGCTTCGGGACGGCGCGGCATGAAGGGCGCACCAAAGCAGGTCGAGAAGGTCGGCTGCGGTTCGGTCACGCCACGTTCGGTGCCGGCCACCTTGGAGGTGAAGCCCGACAGGAAATGATACATGGCCTGAGCGGGCGTCAGCCGCGCGATCGGCGGCAGGACACCGAAAGCGTCGCAGGTCAGCATGATCACGTTTTTCGGATGGCCGCCCAGGGCGGTATCGGACGCATTCGAGATGTAATGCATCGGATAGGCGCAACGCATGTTCGGCGTCAGGCTGTCATCGTCGAAATCGAGTTCCTTGGTCTCTTTGTCATAGACCATGTTCTCGATCACGGTGCCAAACTTGCCGGTGGTGTCGTAGATTTCCGGCTCGGCTTCGCGGCTGAGGTTGATCGTCTTGGCGTAGCAGCCGCCTTCAAAATTGAAGATGCCGCGGTTCGACCAGCCATGTTCGTCGTCACCGATCAGAACCCGGTTCGGG